>JBGTIA010000234.1:0-4152 GCA_041745835.1 Ilumatobacteraceae bacterium
GCGTCCCCGGTTACGCCGGTGCCTGGCACCGGCTGGCGGTCACGTGCTCGCGAAGCGAGCGATGCTGGCAGCGGTTTCTCGGCTGATGTCGGGCAGGACGGCGGTGAACACGTCCATGCCGTGGCTCGTGCCCATCACCACCCTGCACTGCGCCGCCACGCCGGCTTCGAGCAGCAGCCGGTAGAACTCGACGCCCTCGTCGCGTAGCGGGTCGGCCTCGTTGACGCTGATGAATGTCCGCGGCAGTCCGGCCACGTCGCCGACCGTTGCGAACGACGGCCACGCCAGCGGGTTCTCGGCCTCGAGGTGCTCGATGCCGTAGCCGATGGCGCCCCGGTTGTGGTGCAGGTTCAGCAGGATGCCCTCGTTCTCGATCGACGACGGGAATCGATCCTGCGGCCAACGGCCGGCGATGTACGGGCACAGCGAGTAGAGCCCGCTGATCAGATCGATGTCGCCGTCGCGCAGCAGCTGCATTCCGGTCGCCAACGTCAGGTTGCCGCCGCCCGATTCGCCGGCGACCACGATGCCGTCGGCATCGATGCCGAGTTCGCCGGACTGCAACACGACCCACCTCAGCCCAGCGACGCAGTCGTTCAGGCCGGCCGGAAACGGCTCGATCTCCGGCGCCGACGACGGCGTGACGCAGTTACGAAAGTCGACCATTGCCACCGCGACTCCCTCGGCGGCGAGCACTCGCGCCCACACGCGGTACATCGCACCGAAGGCCGTACCGTTCTGCATCCCGCCGCCGTGGATGTAGTAGACGCACGGGAGCGCCGCATCGCCGTCGGGGCGAACGAACCGGATCTTCACGCTGTTGCCATCGGGAGCGGACACGAACTCGTGCACGGAGATCGTCAGCCCCTCCGACGACGCGACCTCCTCGGTGTCGAGGGTGTCGTACAGCGCTTCGGTCTTCTCGCGCAGCGCGATCGCCTTCGGGCTGTTGGAGATCTCGAGCAGACGCTCCCGACTGTCGACGTCGCCGAGCGCCGTGACCGGCACGTTGCGCAGTGCCCACGTCACGCGGGGGTCGAGGCGTCGATCGCTCGCCAGGTCAGCCACGTTCAGAGTCCCTCGCCGTGCGCTGCGATGTTGAAGATCGCGTCGGCCATCTGCGGCCAGTACCGCCGGGGCATGTCGTGGCCCATCTGCCCGAACACCAACAGATCGGCGCCCGGTACGGCCGCTGCGGTGGCCTCGCCGCCCGACAGCGAGACCAGTGAATCCTGGCGTCCGTGGATGACAAGCGTCGGCACGTCGAGTTGCTGCAGCGCCTCGGTGCGGTCGCCGCTCGCGGCGATCGCTGCGAGCTGGAACATCGTGCCGGCAGGATGGAAGCAGCGGTCGTACGACTCGGTGGCGATCCGCCGCGACTCGACCTCGTCGAACAGGTCGCCCGAGATCAATCGTGACGTCGTAAGGGTCGCTGCGATCGCCGCCTCACGGCCCTCGGGCACCGGGCTGAGCAGCGCCATCATCGCCTCCGGGTCGGGTTGGCCGACCTCGGTGTGGCCGGTGGTGGACATGATGGTTGTGAGTGACAGCACCCGATCCGGATGCTCGATTGCCATGGTCTGCACGACCATCCCGCCCATCGACGCTCCCACGATGTGCGCAGCGGGAATCTCGAGGGCGTCGAGCAGCCCGACAGCGTCGGATGCCAGCAGCGACAGCGTGTACGGCGACTCGATCGGTTGGCCGGCCATGAAGCCGGCGTACATCGCCATCACGTCGGGCGGTGGGCCATCGGTCTTGGTCGACAGTCCGGCGTCGCGGTTGTCGAAGCGGATCACACGGAAGCCGCGGTCGAGGAGTTCGGACACGAACCCCGGCGACCACAGCGTCATCTGGGCGCCGAGGCCCATGACCAACAGGACGGGCGGGGCGTCGTTGTCCCCGAAACTCTCGTAGCAGATCTCGATGTCGTCGACGGCAATCGTGGGCATCCGCAGATCATGTCAGGCGGGACGCCAGCGGCAAGATCCGCACACCGATTCGACCGGCGCGAGTCACGTGGGAGTCAGTGCGACGGGCGGGTCCAACGACGGGTCGCCGGCATCTGCGACACTGGCATCATGAGCGACCCGAACGTGCCCGGATCGGTGCCCCCTCCTGACCCGACACCGCCTCCGACGCCAGCCTCGAATCCGCCGATCACGCCGGTGTCCACGCCGATCACGCCGGCGAACGGACCGACGCTGCCCCAGAGCGTGCCGCAACGTCCCGAGGCCACCACGATGATGCCCGTGGCCGGCGCCGCAGGTGGCGTACCGCCCGGCGGTCCGCCGTTCGACACCGGCTACGTCGATCCGTACGGCGACCCCTACGGCGACGAGCCCGACACCCCGTGGTACAAGCAGCCGGGATTCGTGGTCGGCGTGGTGCTCCTCCTGTTGGCCATCGGCGGTGTGATTGCGTACCTGCTGCTCAATGACGACGACGAGGAGGCCCCGGTCGCCTCGCCCGAGTCCAGTCTGTTGGTCCTCGAGGTGACCGACGAAACCGGCGCATCGCTCGACACCGGCTTCATCGTCGGGGTCAACGGCCCGCCGGAGTCGCAGTTCGACTACACGTGGGTCCAGCCGGCTGCAGCGGTTGCCGGCGAGCTCGCCGGCGACGGCACCGGCTCCGACGGCCGCGTCGAGTTCGAGTGGCAGCCCGCAGGCGTCGACTCCGATCCGACCACATGGCCGGCCACCGTCACCTTCGTCCAGCAGTTGCCTGCGGGATGGACAGCGCCGGGTCCGATCATCGAGTGTGTGCTGGCGCGACCCGACACGCAGGACATCACGGTCTTGGTCGCTGCTGCGGTCGAGGCGCAGGATCCTGCCGCCGAACAGCTCGTCACCTACACGTTCCCGAACTACCAGTTTCTCGCCGGCGACACGGTGACGTGTCGGCTCTCCAGCATTCGCCCTGTCGAGACGACCACGACGTCGACGACACCGCCGACGACGATCGAGGACATCACCACGACCGTCGAAGAGACGACGACCACGGTCGCACCTGCGCCCACGACCGTCCCGGTCGTCACCGTGCCGCCGCAGGCCGAAGCGACACTCTGGGACGTCATCGACAACAGCCCGGACCTGAGTGAGCTCAAGGCGCTCATCGAGCGCGCCGGCTTGCAGGACGTCTTCTCGGATCCGAATGCCACTCTGACGTTGCTCGCTCCGAGCAATCAGGCGATCACCACCGCTGCCGCCGGTGTCGGTGCTCCCGACTTCGACAACCCGGCGATCGTCGAGTCGGTGCTCTTGACCCACGTCGACACCACCCAGGCGCTGCTGATCACCCAGTTGCTCGGGCTCGACCCGCCCGAGTTCGTCGTCGCCAACCCAGGCCCGCACGCCATCGACGCAGGGGCGAATCCTCCGACGATCGGGGGAGCGACGGTGCTGGTCGCCGACATCGAGGCAGCGAATGGCGTACTCCACGTGATCGACCGGGTGCTGATCCCCGAGGAGTTGCCCGAATGATCACCGATTAGTGCGCCGGTTGCACCAGCTGCGATGAGCGAAGGAACGGGATCCGGTCGGTTGGCTCATCGGTGGTGCGGGTGCGCTGGTTGTGATGAGCGAGGGGACGGGATTTGGGCGGTTGGCTCATCGGTGGTGCGGGCGGGTCGTTGGCTGCTGACCATCGACTGACGGAGGACACCCCGGGCCGTAGGCTGGCGCACCGTGGATCGGCCCATCGGGATGTTCGACTCGGGCTTCGGTGGCCTCACGGTGGCCCGAGCGATGATCGACCTCCTCCCCGGCGAGGACCTCGTCTACATCGGTGATACCGGTCGGTATCCCTACGGCTCGAAACCGCTCCACGACGTGCGGCGCTACGCACACGAACTCGCCTGGAGCCTCGTCAAGGATTTCGACGCGAAGGCGATCGTCGTGGCGTGCAACACCGCGACTGCCGCAGGCCTCGACGAGCTGCGCCTCGAACTGCCGGTGCCGGTGATCGACGTCATCGAACCCGGCGCCCGAGCGCTGGTCACCACGACCACCTCCGGCAACGTCGGGGTGATCGGGACTGTCGGCACCATGGCGTCGGGGGCGTACGTGCGAGCGGTGGCCGACACCGGTGCGCCGGTGACCCTGACCAGCGCTGCGTGCCCCGGGTTCGTCGAGTTCGTCGAGCGGGGCC
>JBGTIA010000235.1:0-3779 GCA_041745835.1 Ilumatobacteraceae bacterium
GGAGGATGCCGGTGAGGTTGACGGCGACGGCGGCGGCGCCGCCAGGAGCGGGGCTGGCCCCGCCTGCCACCGGGACGCGCAGGACCTGGCCGGGTGCCAACGGTTGGCCAGAACGCGTGTCGAAGAGGCGCTTCGGCGTCACTGGCATGAACACCTGCTTGGCCGACGGCGACACGTACCCGTTGACGTCGATCACGATGTCGGTCGCCTCGCTCGAGAACAGACAGAGGTCGCCTCCGCTCAACGGGATGATGGCCTGATTCGGCACACCATCGTTCGCTTCGTAGTTGAGCGTCGAGAAGGACGGATCGATCTCAGCACAGTTCGACGCCGTCAGGTAGCCGTCCTGGGGGGCGCCGACCGCAGTGAAGTTGGCGCTGACCGCCGTGATGTCCGTGGGAAGGCCGGACACACCGGCGATCCTCACACGAACCTGCTGCTTGGCAGGGAGCCGGCCAAGCGCCATGTTGCTGCGAGAGTCGGCGAACCGGAACAGCGTGACTGGCTGGAACGGCATCTCCGTCGTGAGTGCCGAGGTGTTGGAGAGCGGTCCGGGAGCAGCGGCCGGCGCGAGAGCGAGAGCGGCCGACGGGTCGACGTTGAAGCTCCAGTTCGCGTTCCCGCCGTTGGAGCCGATCGACACCGTGTACCTGCCGGTGGTGAGAGGCGATGCAGGGACGACGACGACTGCGTTGTCGCCGCCGAGGATCGAACTCGCGACGCCGCTGGTGTTGGACTTGTGGAGGACGCACGTCGGAACCGGCCCGCTGGGGCCGACCAGGGTGGCGTTCGCCGTCGTGACGTTCGACGGCATCAGGGCGATCAACGGGAGACCGACGCTCTGGCCTCCCCATCCGCAGAACGAGCGCGGGTCGGGGGTCTCGGCGATGAAGCGGGTGAGGTTGGTCGTCGCACCGTTGCCGGGGAACACGATCGGTGTCGCCGGTTTCGGCACTCCCCAGTTGGTGCCGCGGACGACATCGAGTGTGGCTGCCGACTTCCATTGCGTGTTCGACGGGTTCGGCGGGCTCGCGCAGATGCCGAACGCAGACTGTTGCAGGCCCGGGCGCAGCAGACCGATGGCGTGGAAGGGACCGGACATCCAGAGGTTGATGTGACTGAGCGGCGTGGCCGCAGCGTTGCTGGAGGATGCCACGTTGCCGCTGTTGCCCGCCTGGTCGCCCTCGACCGTGTATCCGGGGGTCCCGGGCACCTCGTCGTGGGCGATGCCGTTGAGCAACATCCAGCAGGAATGGTTCAGCGCACCGCTCGACCACGCCGGATTGTTCACCACCGGCGCCAGACCGGACTGCGCCCGGAAGACGTTGACGATGCCGAGCCAGTCGTCGGCTGCCGGCGCGGACGCCGACGCAGGACTCGTCGTTCCACCGACCACCAGGGTCGAACAGAGCAACAGCGCGCCGAGTGCGACCGTCAGCCGGCGACGTGCCGAACTGCTGTGCGCAGCGATGTTGGCGGATGAGATCGTAGGCATGCGGCGCCGTTTCTGGATTCGCACCAGCTCGGTCGCCGGTGCTCGTGCACCGTTGCATCGGGAGTCGGCGGTAGATTCTTGAACGTTCTCGGACGGTTTCTCGAACTCCAGACAGTGCCTGAACATCCCCGTGACGCCCTTTTGACATTCCGTGACGCCCCCGCAACTCGACACCACGCCACGATGAGTTCTGCACTCCCCCCACCGATCGCTGGGACGGCCGTCGCCACGACTGCCGCCGTCGCCACCACGATCACCCCACCGCAGTCGGTGCCCGTGCTGCCGGTGACCGCTGCGGTCGGCGCCATCGGCGTGCTCAGCGGCTCGCTGCTGAGCTCGAAGTACATCCTCGATGCCGTGGTCGATTTCGGCTGGCCGGTGGCGGTCTACGTGGCGATGCTGGGACTCATCGGGTACGGACCGTCGCTGTTGTGGTGCTGGTTCGCGAGTCGGCGCTGGGGGACCGGCAACCTCGGTGTCGACATCGGACTGACACCTCGTCTCGCGGATCTGGGGTGGGGGCCGGTGATCTGGCTCGGCGCCATTGCTGCACAGGTCGCCGTCGGCGCCGTTGTCGTGGCGCTCGGGGTGCCCTTGGTCAGCAACACCGAGGGGATCGAGGAGATCCGAGCCGACCGGACCTACGTGTTGTCGCTCGTGGTGATCGCAGTCATCGCCGCCCCGATCGTGGAGGAGATGGTGTTCCGCGGTGTGGTGATGCGCGGGCTGCGCAGTCGCTTACCCCTCGTGGCGGTGATCGTGCTGCAGGGCTTCCTGTTCGGGGTCGCCCATGTCGACCCGGTGCGCGGCAGCGGCAACATCGGGTTGGTGCTCGTGCTCGCCGGTGTCGGTGTCGCGTTCGGTGTGGCCGTGGCGTTGCTCGGTCGCATCGGCCCGTCGATCGTCGCCCACGCGATCTTCAACGGCGCAGTCCTCCTGCTCGTGTTGACGGGCGTTGCAGACCGACTGCAGGAAGACGGAGTGGGGTCAGTCCGCGAAGGGATCGGTGTTGTCGATCAGGCGAACATCGCCGATTCGAGCGGCGAGGGCGATGCGGATGCGGCCGGCCTCGCGGTGTCCGAGTTCCACGATCGGTTCGAGGGTGGCGGCGTCGAACACGCTGACGTAGTCGAGCGTGGCGAGCGGTTCGTCCTCGAGGACGTGTGTGGCGGCCTCGATCACGTCGCCGGCCCGAGAGCCTGCTGACCGCGCCACCGCCACGGCCGCGTTCAGCGCCCTCGGCATACAGGTCGCCGCGCTGCGTTGCTCGTCTCCGAGACGGCGGTTGCGGCTCGACAACGCCACCCCGTCATGTTCACGCACCGTCGGATACGCCACGATCTCGACGCCGAGATCGAGGTCGCTGGTCATGCGCCGCACGATGGCGAGCTGCTGGTAGTCCTTCTCACCGAACACTGCGACGTCCGGGACGGTCGCTGCGAACAGTTTCGTCACCACCGTGGCGACGCCATCGAAGTGGCCGGGCCGTGATCCGCCCTCCATCGAGTCGGTCAAGCCGTCGACGTGCACACGTGTGACGAAGCCCTCCGGATACATCGTGGCTGCGGTCGGGACGTACACCGCGTCGACGCCGGCCTTGCGACAGGCGGCAAGGTCGGCGTCGAGCGGACGTGGGTAGCGGTCGAAGTCGGTGTGCTCGCCGAACTGGAGCGGGTTGACGAAGATCGAGACCACGACACGATCGCTGCGCCGACCTGCCGCCTCGATCAGTTCGAGGTGCCCGCGGTGCAACGCTCCCATGGTCGGAACCAGCGCGATGGTGTCTCCTGCAGCGCGCGAGACGCTCGACCAGACGCGCATGTCGGCCGGGTTGTCGATCGCGGTGGTCACGTTCGGCAACGCTACTGCGCCGCGGTCGTTCGACCGCCGGAACGCTGGAAGGTCGACGGGCACAGGTCGAGGTAGGCGGCGGCGTCGCCGAGGGTGGTCGCCGCAAGCACCGCGTGTGCGCTCGCAGCGGCAAACGTCTCGGCTGCGGCGCGAAGGATGAGGTTGAGCGCAGTCTGGCGCGAGGGTGTCGAGCGCATCCCGGGAGGCAGATTGCCGATGTCATCCCGGCCCGTGGCGAGACCGAAGATCGTGTCGCCGTCGAACATCGAATGCGCTGGGCGGATCGCGCGGGCGAGTCCGTCGTGCGCGACGTCGGCCATCTTCGTGACCTCCGACTTCGAGAGCGCTGCGGTCGTGGCGACCACGCCGATCGTGGTGTTGAGGTCGGCCGCCTGACCGCTGAGCCGGCGGAGCAGACGCGCTCGATCACGAG
>JBGTIA010000236.1:0-7558 GCA_041745835.1 Ilumatobacteraceae bacterium
TCCAGCCACTCGTCGACGCCATCGCGGCGGACCCCGGAATCGCAGCGGTCGGCCCTGCCCGCGCCGATGACGACGCGGGAATCGCGACGATCGTCGCGTTCCCGACGACGTCTCCACAGGACGACGCGACGTTCGCCACGGTGCAGCGACTGCGCAGCGAGGTGTTTCCCGCCGCACTCGCCGACACCTCGGCGAGTGCACATGTCGGCGGACAGACAGCAAGCTTCGGTGACGTCGCCGACCGCGTCAGTCAGCGGCTGCCCTGGTTCATCGCCGCCGTCGTCGTGGTGTCGGTGTTGTTGTTGATGCTCGTGTTCCGCTCCGTGCTGGTGCCGATCAAGGCGGCGCTGCTCAACCTACTGAGCATCGGGGCCGCCTATGGCGTGCTCGTGATGGTGTTCCAGTGGGGGTGGGGCAAGGAGCTGATCGGCCTCGAGTCGACCGTGCCGATCGTGTCGTTCATCCCGATGTTCATGTTCGCCGTGCTGTTCGGACTCTCGATGGACTATGAGGTGTTCCTGCTGTCCCGGGTGCGCGAGGACTACCTCGCAACAGGCGACAGCGACGCTTCGGTGATCAGCGGCATCGCCAGCACCGCCCGGGTGATCACGTCGGCCGCGCTGATCATGATCTGCGTGTTCGCCGGTTTCGTGTTCGGCGATGATCCGGTCATCAAGATGATGGGCCTCGGCCTCGCCGTGGCGATCTTCGTCGACGCCACGATCGTGCGGATCGTGCTCGTGCCCGCCACCATGAAGCTGATGGGCAACGCCAACTGGTGGTTGCCTGGTTGGCTCGATCGGATCCTGCCGACCGTGGACATCGAGGGCGAGGCGGGCCTTCCCCCACGCGAGACCGAAACCGAGACGGCCGCCGAGGTCGAGGAGCCCGTGCTCGTCCCGACGTGACCGACCCAGTCGGGCAGTAACCCCCCGTTTGTGTGCGGATTCGGGTGACCCGTCCCACCGGAATCCTCACGCAAACGGAGGCTGGCGCGACTCGGGCTCAACCCGACGGGTTCACGTGTCGATGGACTCGCGTGGCGAAAGTACGAACGGGACAGCAGCCGGGGATGGTGATGGTCAGCCCGACCGGTCGCGTGAAGATCATCCGGAGCCGGACTTCCAACGATGACGGCTGGAACTGCGCCGACGGAGCTGCGCTGACCGACGAGGATGCCGACGACCCGGAGCAGTGGACGGCCTACACACCCGAAGAGCTCGTCGCCCGGCTCGAGCTTGCTCGTCAGCTGATGGACCTGAGTCCGCTGCGCGAGCTGAGCGGTGGATTGGCGACGTGGGACGCATGCTCCGGTCGTCCGTGCGTGCTTCCCAAGCTCGCCCGCCTCGTCAGCTGACGAGGGCCATCAGCCCGGGACGAGGGCGGCCAAGGCTTCGCCGATCAGGCACCGTGCTTCGGCGGCGAGCGCTGCGCTCGCAGGCGTCGGATTGCAGGCGCCGAGGATCAGTCCGTGTGTCGTGATCTTCGTTGCCGGTGGGACCCTGCGCCAGGGCCCCGGTCACACGATGCCCACGGAACGCTCAGTCGGTGCGGGGAGCGAGCACCGCGACGAGGAACTCGGAGTCGGCCGTGAACGGTCGGAGGTCCCACGTCGACAGGCGCAGGACCACGCCGAGACCAACCCGTTCGACGTCGTCGAAGAAGTCGTCGAACGGGTAGTCGCCGCCGGAGCCGAACCCCACCACGATCCTGCCGCCGTCGGCGAGGACGGTGCGGAGGTTGGTCAGTACGCGCTGCCGAGACGCCGGGTCGAGGAAGCCCATGACGTTGCCGGCGCACACCACGACATCGAAACCCGGCCCGACGCGGCCTGCGCGGACGTCGAGATTTTCGAGATCGTCGAGTTCGGCGAGTTCGTCGAGGTCGCCGACCAACCAGGTCGGCCCAGGATGGTCGTGCTCCGCAGCAGCGATCAGTACGGGGTCGAGATCGACACCGACGACGTCGTGGCCGAGTTCGCCCAGGCGGCCGCCCACCCGTCCCGGACCGCAACCAGCGTCGAGGATCCGAGCGTGTCGCTGCACCATGGCATCGATGAATCGCGCCTCACCGTGCAGATCGACCCCATCGGCGGCCATCGTGCGGAAGCGTTCGACGTAGCGGTCCGAGTGGTCTGGATCCTCCTCGATCCTGGCAATCCAGCGGTTGCCTGTCGACACACCTTCCGGCATGGCGACGAGCGTAGTGCGTCGTGCGAGCCGCTCCGCCGGGGCCCGACTCGCTACGTTCGTCGTCCACGGGCGTGGCACGCCCGACCCGACTGGATGATTGGACACGTCATGGACTCGACTCCGAACCCCGAGGCCGCGGGCTTCGATGCTGTCCGCCTGGAGCGGATCGAGGAGCACTTCCGCACTGCGTATGTCGAGCCCGGAAAGATCGCAGGGTTCCAGGTCGCCGTCGGTCGCCGAGGACAACTCGCGTACCGCACCACGGTCGGCACCATGGACTTCGAGACCGGCACCTCGCTGCACGACCAGACCATCTGGCGGCTGTACTCGATGAGCAAGCCGATCACGGGCGTCGCACTGCTGTCGCTGGCCGAGCGGGCCAAGGTGAAGCTGACCGATCCGATCCATCGGTTCCTACCGGAGTGGCGCGACGTCAAGGTGAGCGTGAAGCAACCCGATGGGAGCATCGATCTGGTCGATCTCGATCGCCCGATCAGTGTGAAGCATGCGTTGATGCACATGACCGGCATCGGGTCGGGACCGAAGGAGGCCCGGCTGAACCTCGAGGCGCTCATCGATGGGGGAGCGGCCCGATCGCTCGACGCGTCGGCGACGCTGGCCGACCTCAGCCGCATCCTGGCAACTGAGCCGCTGTGGTTCCAACCGGGGACCCACTGGTTCTACTCGTGGTCGTCGGACATCTGCGCACGGCTCGTCGAGGTGATTGCCGACGAACCCTTCGGCGACTACCTCCACCGGGCGGTCTTCGAGCCCCTCGGCATGGTCGACACCGGGTTCCACGTGCCCGAGAGCGAGGCGCATCGGGTTCCGTCGCTGTACGCCCGAGCGGCTCGCAAAGAGGTCCGGTTGCTCGACGACCGGTCACGCAACCATTTGTGTCGCGAGCCGGCGTTGCAGTCCGGTGGCGGCGGCCTCGTCGGCACGCTCGACGACTACGCCCGCTTCTGCTCGGCCCTGACGGCCGGTGGAACGGTCGACGGTCCGAGGGTGCTCGCCCGGCCGACGATCGAGTTGATGCGCACCAACCACCTCCCGGACGGTGGCAACCTTCGCGACGTCGCGATGCCGGGCGGCTACGGCGAGGTCGGCTTCGACGGCAACGGTTTCGGTCTGCAGGTCGCGGTCGGACTCGGCCAGGCACAGACCGCTGGGGTCGGTCCTGCCGGTGATTTCATGTGGGGCGGCGCTGCGTCGACCTCGTTCTGGATCGACCCGACCGAGGATCTGTACGCGGTGTTCATGACGCAGCTCATTCCGAGCGGTGCCTTCGACTTCCGCGGCCAACTCCGCTCGCTGGTCTACGGCGCAATCGCCGACTGATCGCCCGCGTGTTGCTGTCGCAGGTCGCCTTCAGGTCTCGAACTTCGGGGCGTGACGATTCGGCGCCCGAGTGAGGAGCGATCCGAGCGCGACGTGCTCGGAGGCGCCGTCCGGGTCGACCGCGACGACGGTGAGGTCAGGTCCGGCGATCTCGAGCGCGACCTGCAGGCATGCGCCGCATGGAAATGTGAGTTCCCCGTCGGTCCGCTTCGAACACAGCGCCAGCACGACCGGCCGGATGCCTGCGGTGACGGCGGTGAAGAGCGCAACGCGTTCGGCGCACATCGCCAGGCCGAGCGAGACGTTCTCGACGAGGACGCCCTCGACGACGTCGCCCCCGGTCGAGACCACGGCGGCGCCCATCAGGAAATCCGAGTAGGGGGCGTAGGCGCGTGATCGGGCAGCGGTGGCGGCCGCAGCGGCGGTGGCGATCAACCGGGTGTCGGTGTCATCGGGCATGCCTCACTGTTGCCGCGCCGAGCCCGACGAAACACCATCGAACGACGAGCGCTGGAGGACACGAGCGATGAGCGAGCCGCCCGGATGGCGTTCTGTCGCTCATCACTGGCGTTGTTCGTGCCCGAGCGATGAGCCAGGCCCCCGCATGTGGTCCTCTCGGTCATCGCACCGCAGGGCCACACCCGAGCGATGAGCCAGGCCCCCGCATGTGGTCCTCTCGGTCATCGCACCGCAGGGCCACACCCGAGCGATGAGCGAAGCGACCGTATGTGGTCCGTTCGCTCATCGCTCCATGGGTTCGGGCCGGTCAGTTGCGGTTGGCGAAGTACTTTCGGTAGCGCTCGGCGGCTTCTTTCAGCTCGGGATCCGCAGCGAACTTGGGCTGGAACGCCTCCCATGCGGCCTCGCGCTTGTAGGGGATGTACTCGCGCGGGAAGTAGCCCTCGTGCGGGCGGTAGTCCTTGAGGACCCGACGGGCAACGGTCGACTTGTGGACCTCGTCGGCACCGTCGGCGAGGCCCATTGTTGGGGCGCTCGCGTACATGTCCTGCAGCGGTGTGAGGTTGGTCGTGCCGAGCGAACCGTGGATGTGCAGCGCGTCGAAGGAGATCTCCCGCAGCACCCGGGCCATGGTGAACTTCACCGCGGCGATCTCCGTGCGCGTCTCGGCGCTCGACGTCTTGTCCATCTTCCACGCCGTCTCGAGGACAAACAGGCGCAGCATCCGCAGCTTGGCGTAGCTCTCGGCGATCTTCTCCTGCACCATCTGGTGCTCGGCGATGATCTTGCCGTGCGACTCGCGGCTGAGCGCCCGCTCGCACATCATGTCGAAGGCCAACTTGCACTGGGCGATCGTTCGCATGGCGTGGTGGATGCGGCCACCACCGAGGCGCCGCTGCGCGAGTACTTTGGCACCGTCCTCCGGCCCGAGCAGGTGGTCGAGCGGCACGCGCACGTCGGTGTAGATGATGTGGTTGTGGTTGCGCGGCTCGGGCATGATCTCGACGCCAGGGGTCGTGCGTGGCACCACGAACATGCCGTTGGTGCACATGACGAACAAGATGTCGGCGGCGCGTCCGGCGCTCGTGAACCATTTCTCGCCGTTGATCACCCATTCCTCGCCGTCACGTTGCGCATAGGTCTTGAAGAGGTTCGGGTCGGATCCACCCTGGGGCTCGGTCATCGAATAGGCGGAGAACATCTCCTGGTTGAGCAGCGGTGTCAGCCAGCGCTCCTTCTGCTCCTCGGTGCCGTACGCGGCGAGCATCTCCATGTTGCCGGTGTCCGGAGCGGCAGCGCCGAACAGCTGTGGCGCAGCGGGGTACTTGCCGAGGATCTCGTTCAGCAGGCCGAGCTTGAGCTGGCCGAAGCCGGGGCCGCCGAGTTCCTCGTCGAGGAAGATCGCCCACAGTCCCTGGTCCTTCACCTGCTGCTGCAGGGCACGCACGTGGGCCTTGACCACGGGGTCCGGCGAGCGCACGGCGTACGGGAACACGTAGTGCAGCGGCTCGACCTCCTCCTTGCAGAACTGCTCGACCCAGTCGAGCTTCTCTTGGAATTCCGGTTCTGTCTCGAACGACCACATGCGTGCGAACGTACTTCCGCCGGCGCGCCCCCGCCGATGTGGAGCGCCGTCCCGGCAGCCACCCCATCCGCAACCCAGCCGCCACCCCATCCCGTTTGCGTTGGATTCTCGGTGGATCGGGTCACCCGAATCCGAACGCAAACGTGAATGGCGCTGGCAGCATGAAGACCATGGCAACCGTGCAGTTCGAGCTCTCCCGACGATTCGATGTGCCCGCTCGCGAACTGTGGGACGAACTGGTCGACTGGCCGGCACACGGCGCCTGGATCCCCGCCACCACCATCGAGGGTGAGTCGGGCGATCCGACCGAGGTCGGCTACACGTTCACCGGCTGGACCGGCATCCGCCCCGTCGCCCTGGAGGATCGCATGCGCGTCACCCGCTGCGACTGGAACGAAAGTGAACAGACGGGGATCTGCGACGTGGAGAAGCTCGGCCCGGTCCTCGGTGGGACCGCCGGATTCACCGTGCGCAACGATCCCGGCGGGTCGGTCCTCGACTGGCGCGAAGACGTGACGGTGCCGTACCTGCCGGGTTTCCTGTCGGGGGTCGCAGCGCTCCTCGGGCGCATGGGTTTTGCGCTGGCACTGCGAAGCCTCGCCAACCTGCTGGCGCGCCGCTGACCAATCGTGCGGGTAACCCGTCGCTCAGAGGTGGACGAGTTCGAACATGGTGGCGAGCTCGACGCCGATCCGTGGGCCGGCGTCGGCCGCAGCGTTGCGGAGGAACTGATCGGGGTCGGCCATGTCGCCACCGAGGTTCGACAGATACACCTCGTGGCAGCGCAGTGATGCGACCCCTGCATCGAGGGTGTCGGTCACGTCGACGCCGTGCGTGGCCGCCGGCGAGCCGCTGAAGGCGACGAACCGGCAACCGCTCCATGCCGGATCCTCGAGGTCGTCGAAGATCCACGGGTTCGCCGCATCGCGAGCAGCATCGAGCAGCGAACGCCCGACCACCCGGTGGTCGACGTGGTTCCAGCTCGGCCCACCCCACGAGTCGTGGTGGTTGATGCTCAGGAGCACCTCGGGACGATGCCGACGGATCGCGTCGGCGAGAAGGCGCCGGAGGTCGAGCCCTTCGACCAGAAGGCCATCGGGGAGTCCGAGGAACTCGACGTCGGTCACACCGACCGCAGCGCAGCTCGCCACCTGCTCGGCGCGTCGGAGCGGGCCGACGTCGGCGGGTGCGATCGTGCTGATCCCCGCTTCGCCATCGGTGACGAGCAGATAGGAGATCGACTTGCCCTGGTCGACCCATCGAGCAACGGCGCTCGCCGCGCCGTACTCCATGTCGTCGGGGTGAGCGACGACGGCGAGCGCCGTCGACCAGTCCTCGGGGACGTGGGGGAGCAGATCGGCCATCACATCATGTGTAGTCGCTGGCGTCGACGGGTGCACGCGGCCACACGCTCAGCTGCGAGGATGCAGCAATGACCGCTCCCGCGACCCGTCTCGAAGTCGACCGCTCGATCGCTGCAGAACCTGCTGCGATCTTTGACGTCCTGCGCAGCCCCGACGGGCACGTGGCCATCGATGCGTCCGGCATGTTGATGTCCGCCGAGGGCGATCCGGCCACGGCGACCGGCGACCGGTTCGTCGTCCACATGGACCGCGATTCGCTGCGGGACTTCGACCTCGGCGAGTACGACGTCACCGTCGTGATCGAGACGTTCGAGTCGGATGCCGAGATCGCGTGGACCATCGACGGCGTGATGCAACCGCCGATGGGCCATGTCTACGGCTACCGGCTGGAGCCGATCGACGGCGGCACGCTCGTCACCTCGTACTACGACTGGTCGAACCTGCACGAGCAGTACGCAGGGTTTGCTGATCGCTTCCCGATCATCTCCGAGTCGAGCCTGCGTGCCACGCTCGGCATCCTCGCTCGCACGGTGGCGCCCGGCCGTTCCCGGCCCGGAGCGTGATCTCGCTCGACCTCCGCGCCGGCGATCCGCGCGTCCGGCTTGCCGGCATCTGCG
>JBGTIA010000237.1:0-2410 GCA_041745835.1 Ilumatobacteraceae bacterium
CAGACCACCGGCGACGAGGTGACGGTGCTCGCCGAGCGGCTCCTTGCACCCATCCGTGACGCTCGAGTGGATGCGCTGCTGCTGGGTTGCACCCACTACCCGTTTCTCGCCCGCACCATCAGCGACGTGATGGGTCCGGACGTGACGTTGGTGAGCTCCGCCGACGAGACCGCGTTCGCCGTGATGGACCGGCTCGGCGCCCTCGGTCTGCTGCGCACACCCGGCCACGCCGGTCGCCACCGGTTCGTGTCGAGTGGCGACGTCGAGTTGTTCCGCGAGCTCGGCGCCCGCCTGCTCGGTCCGGAACTCGATCGCACCGAGGCGTGGAAACCGTCCGGTTCGTGACGTCGCGTGGCACCCTGTGGGTCGCAACGACTGCGCCCACGCAAGACCGCACGCAACCAGCACTTCGAACGGAGATCCCATGGCTCGCCCCGACGGCCGCACCGACGACCAGCTTCGCCCCATCAGCTTCGAGCGCGACTTCACCGAGATGGCCGACGGCTCGTGTCTCGTGTCGTTCGGCCGGACCCGGGTGTTGTGCACGGCCTCGATCGACGACGACGTGCCGCGCTGGATGCGCAACTCCGGCAAGGGATGGGTGACCGCCGAGTACTCGATGCTGCCCGGAGCGTCCCCGGAACGGATCGACCGTGAAGCAGCCCGCGGCAAGCAGAGCGGGCGCACGGTGGAGATCCAGCGTCTGATCGGCCGGTCACTGCGGGCAGCGTGCGACATGCAGGCGCTCGGCGAGCGTCAGGTGGTCGTGGACTGCGACGTCCTCCAGGCCGACGGCGGCACACGCACGGCCAGCATCTGCGGCGGCTTCGTCGCCCTGCACGACGCACTGCAGCGTGTCGTGCAACGCGGCGACCTCGCGACCAATCCGCTGCACTCGTTCTGCACGGCGATCAGCGTCGGCATCGTCGGCGGCACCCCGGTGCTCGACCTCCCGTACGTCGAGGACAGCACCGCCGAGGTCGACATGAACGTGGTGATGCTGCGGCCGATCGCCGGTGGCGACGCTCGCTTCGTGGAGGTGCAGGGCACCGCCGAGGGCATGGCGTTCACCCGTCCCGAACTCGACACGCTGCTGATGCTCGCCGAGGGTGGCCTCGCCACGATCGTCGACCTACAGGCGGATCTGATCGCCACGCCGCCACCGGCCCGTCCGGCCCGCTGAGGGGCGCACGATGATGCAGCTCGTCTGTGCGTCGGCGAACCCCGACAAGGTGGTCGAGATCCAGCGCCTGCTCGACGGCGTGGTCGAGCTGTTGCCGCGTCCGGCCCACGTCCCCGACGTGGTCGAGGACGCCGGTTTTCTGTTGGGCAACGCCCGCTTGAAGGCAGCGGCGCTGTGCGCGGCCACCGGCAAACCGGCCGTCGCCGACGACACCGGCCTCGAGGTCGATGCCCTCGATGGAGCGCCCGGCGTCGATGCAGCGCACTACGCGGGTGAGGGATGCAGCTACGCCGACAACCGCTCGAAACTCCTCGCGGAGCTCGACGGCGTGTCGGATCGTCGCGCCGCCTTCAAGACGGTGGCGATCGTCGTGTGGCCCGACGGCTCGGAACTGCATGTCGAAGGGGTGTGCCCCGGCGTGATCACCACCGAGGAACGCGGCGAGATCGGCTTCGGCTACGACTCGGTGTTCCAGCCCGACGAGGGTGGGGGAGCGACGTTCGCCGAGATGGGCGTGGAGGCGAAGACCGCCATCTCGCACCGTGGACGGGCGTTCCGGGCGCTGCTCATCGAGCTGGCGCAATGACGACCAGGCCGCAATGATCGCTGCGGGGATGTCGAGGTCGTGCACGTCAGTGGAATGAGCCCGCCGGTCGTGAATGCTCGGTCGAGCCAGACGAACGGCGGGACCCACCAGTCCGTTGGCCGAGACGTCGAGAAGCCTGACCCGCACGCGGCGTGGGCGTCGACGAACGGAACGGAAAGAACGCCGGAAGTCGGGATGCCAGTACGCCGAGTTCAGATCTCCGGATGCGCAGCGTGCGGCCGTCGGCATCTCACCCAATGTGGGTCAACGCTGCCAGTTCGTCCTGCCATGCGGCGATCGGCGATCGGCTTCGGGAGGTGCCTTGCGACGATGCGGACGTCGTGGTCGGGGTCGTGGATGTCGACAACGATGCTGTCGTTGAGGGTGGTGGTTCTCGTCCCGCCCATTGATCGGGAAGCGGCTCCAGACGCCATTGTCGGTCGTCCCGCGCTCGGTCCGCTGTCATCGTGAGGGCAGTCGCTGGCGAACGAGGCTGCCTCGGGAGCGGATTGATGCTCGAGCGTGTATTCGAGGAACACGATGACGTCGACGTCAGCGGTCGCGAGCAGGTCAGCGAAGGCCTCGATCTCGGGGTTTGCCACCACAGGTTGAACGATGCCACGCGCAGCTCCGTGCCGCGC
>JBGTIA010000238.1:0-10256 GCA_041745835.1 Ilumatobacteraceae bacterium
GACTCCACCTGCACCCGGTCGAAGTTCTCGGTACGCACCATCAGCGATCAGCGGGTGGCACACCACAGATCGACGATGTCGAGCAGATCGTCCCGGGCCGCTTCGACCGAATCGAGGTCGACGAAACGCATCATGCGTTGACGACCGTCACCCTCCAGCCGTTCGAACTCGCCCGAGATCCTCGAGCCGTTCGGGAAGACCAGGCTCGCAAACTCCCGGGCGTTCCAGTGGAAGTAGGCCATGATCCCGCCGTGCAGGAACGCCGGAGCTCGGTACTTGACCGCCTCCTCGATCCGCTCGTCGCTCATCACTACCGCACGTACCGCTGCGATCACGTCCCGTTTGGGGTTGGTCGTCTGTTCCATCCACGCATCGACATCGGCAGTGGTCACGCCATCATCTTCACCAGCCGTGACCGAACCCGCCGCATCCAGCCTCGTCGTTCATCGCTCGCTACACCGGACCCCACCCGTCGCAGCCAGGCGACCGAAGCGCTTCGCCGGAACCGGAGCGTGCCCCGGAACCGTCGGCGATCGACCTCATCGCCCACCTTTCGCTGTTGTGAAGAGAGAGTGTCAGTCGGCGATGTTCTGAGCGCCTTTCAATGGAGATTCAGCTTCGGGAATCCGAGTGCAGTTGCACATCGGTGTGTCGTGCGAGTGCTGAGAAGTCCACGTCGGCGTGGAGGATCGAAGCTCCAGCGCGGACGGCGACTGCGCCAATCAGACAATCGATGAGCTTGCGGACGGTTTCGCCGCGGGCTCGACAAGATCGGTACATCGATGCCGCTGCGTCGTAGTCGGCAGGACTCGTGGGCAGCATTGTGGCCCGTGCCAGCAGCCCGCGCAGTTGGATCAGATGTCGTTCGTTTCGGGCGCCGACGAGAACCTCCATCGACACGGCGTCACAAATCGCGAGGTCTGCGTCGAGCAACCGGTCAACGGCAACACACACCTCTGAGCCCGTATCGCGCAAGAACTCGATCCACGCCGACGTGTCGACAAGGATCACGCCCTGCTCGCACGCATTTCATCGAGATCGCCGTCCCAGCCGGTTCCACGCATCGACCGTGCATCGTCAAGATCGAGAGGCTCACCCGCGACGAGGCGCAGCGCCATGTTCACCGCCTCGCGTTTCGTGCTGAGGTGGTAGCGCTCCATCACTCGCTGGCAGAGTTCTTCGTCAATGTCGATGTTGGTGCGAGCCATACACCAATAATACACCTCACGGTTGGTGCGAGCCCACGTCAATCGCACATGGAGCGGACGATGGGAATCGAACCCGCGTCATCAGCTTGTGTGCGGCAGTGTGTGGCCTACCTGGCGTCGGCCAAGTCGTCGACGGGTGGAATCCACTGCGCGAGCACCCCGGTAGACCAGCCTTCAACGCCGGGGTTGGCGAGCGTCACCGAGCCGCAGATCCGAACGGTTCGCAGTCTCGCGCTTGTCGCTCCCTGCGGAACTCTCTTGACTTCTCGCTGTCCAGGTTTACTATCAGTCATAGATTATCTATGACTGATAGACAGACGCCCGCCAGCGCGAAGGACCCAGCGGCCACACCGGACCGGCGCGGTCAGCGCCACATGGCCAAACGCTCCCGGATCATCCACAATGCGTGGTCGCTGGCCCGACGCGACGGTCTTGCAGGCATCTCGCTTCGCGACCTCGCTGACAGCGTCGATCTCCGCCAGCCGTCGCTGTATGCGTACTTCGAGTCGAAGCTCGACCTCTACGACGCGATGTTCGAAGATGGCCAACGACGGCTACTCGATCGCTGTCGGGCACGCGAACCCCTCGCAGACCCGCGGGACGAACTCGTCGCAGTCGTCGAGGATCTCGTCAGGTTCTCGAGCGAGGACGTCGTTCGCCACCAATTGCTCTTCCAACGCACCATCGCCGGCTTCGAACCGTCGGCTGCGGCGATGGAGCCGGCCCGGCAGTTCGTCGACCTCATGACCGAACGGCTTCGTGCTGCATGCGTGGAAGGCCCGGGCGACGTTGATCTCTTCTCGGCGATCGTGTCAGGACTGGCCCATCAGCAGGTGGCGAACGATCCCGGCGGCGATCGATGGGTGCTCCTCGCCCGTCGCGTCGTCGAGGTGCTCGTCGCCGACGTCGACCGACGCTCCGTTCCTTCAACGAAGAAGCCAGCCACGACCAGGAGAGTGAAAGAGTGAATCAGACCCCAACCACAACCGTCGACGTCACCTCGATCAGCCGCATCGATCACGACGAAGCAATGCAGATCACCGCCATCGAGAACCGAAAGTTCGCCGACTTGATGGAATCGCTGAGCCCCACGCAGTGGAGCACGCCGACCGAATGCACACTGTGGGACGTCCGTGCGATGGCAGCCCACCTCGTCGGCTCCGCCGCAAGCCAGGCATCACCGCGCGAGTTCTTCCGCCAGAAGCGAGCCGCTAAGCCAATCTGCAAGGAACTCGATTCGCCGTTCTGGTGGGACGGAATGAACCAGTTGCAGGTCCGCGAGCGCGCTTCGTCGACAACCGAGCAACTGATCACCGAATGGGCCACAGTGTCGGCCAAGGCGCTGAAGTCACGCACCAAAATGCCTCGGCCGATCGCCGGCCTGAAGCTGTTGAACCTGCCCGAACCCGTCGGACGCCAGCCCTTGTCGTACCTGTTCGACATCGGCTTCACCCGCGACGTGTGGGCTCACCGGATCGACATCGCCCATGCCATCGCCGTGGAACCCGACCACGACGCGGTCCACGACGGACGCATCCTCGCCGACATCATCGCCGAATGGGTGGCCACCCACGGCGAGCCGTTCACCCTCGTCCTCGACGGTCCCGCCGGCGGCACCTTCGTGCACGGGATCGGCGGCGAGGAAGTGCACATCAGCGTCGTCGATTTCGTTCGCACACTCGCCGAGCGGACCACTGCGAGCGGCGTTCTCCAACACACCCTTCCACTCTGAAATCCCGATCCGAACCGAAGGAGCTACACCATGCCAGACACACTCATCGACGAAATCGCCGACAGGATCTACCGACTGTCGACCTTCGTTGCCGACGTCGGCCCGACCGGCTTCACCTTCAACCAATTCCTCATCGACGACGACGAGCCACTGCTGTTCCACACAGGCCAACGAATGCTGTTCGACTCCGTCAGCGAAGCAGTCGCCACCATCGTGCCGATCGAAACACTCCGGTGGATCACCTTCGGCCACGTCGAGGCCGATGAATGCGGTTCCCTGAACCAGTTCCTGGCCGCTGCACCCCGCGCGGAGGTCGCTCACGGCGCACTTGGTTGCATGGTGTCACTCAACGACCTCGCCGACCGGCCGCCTGTACCCCTCGCGAACGGCCAGGTCCTCGAGCTCGGAACGCATCGGGTTCGCCACATCGACACACCCCACGTACCGCACGGCTGGGAAGCCCGAGTGCTGTTCGAGGAGACAACCAAAACACTCCTGTGCGGTGATCTCTTCACCCAGCTCGGCCACGGCCCCGCCCTCACCTCGAACGACGTGCTCGCCGCCGCAGCACAGGCCGAGGACGTCTTCGGTGCGAGTTGCCTCACCCCCACCACGGCACCGACGATCCGCACCCTCGCCGACCTCGACCCGGACACGCTCGCCGTGATGCACGGCTCCAGCGTGACCGGCGATTGCTCCGGCGCACTCCAAGGATTGGCCGACGACTACGAACGCCGTCTCCTGGACTCAACAGCTGCCTGAGGCTCGGCGCACGAACCCCACCCAAAGGCGACGGCGCACGGGTAACCGGCGCGCTCTGCCACAGGAGACAACCGCAAGCGACCTTCGCGAGGCGTCAACCCAACGAAGATCACGTTCCAGATACACCACCATTGCAGGACGGCGCCCGGACAATGCCGGGCACTCGAGTAGGGCCGGGATGCGGCGCGGGTTTGCGCGACGAGTCCGTGATTCCGCGGAGCGATATCGAGTGGTCGAGCGCTTGTCCGTCGACTTGACGTCAACCGGATCGCGCATCGCTCTGAGCTATTGCTGCGACGCAGATCGAGTGGCCTCACGTGTGTGCCCGACCGTCGGGTGCGGCAGTCCACCACGCCTCAAAGGTTCAGGTTGGCCTCCAAGAAGTCCAGCAGAGCCGGTCCATGAGGGCCGTCGTAGGTCAGCGACACGACGTGACCTTCACCTGGCAGCTCCTCAATCTCGCAGACCCCACCAGCGGCGACGATCGCATCGCAGGTGAGGTGCCCGTCCTCGATCGTCTCACCCGCAGTGCGATCAGTCTCGAACTGCACGAGCAGCACGGGTGGGCCCTCCTCGGCCAGCCCGGTCACCGGTCGGGCGCCCTCCAGGGTCGCTACATTCGAGACGGTTGCTGCGATCGGCGGGAAACGCTCGACTTCGACCTCGGTGGGTGCTGGACCAAGCCATGGCGAGAGCACCGTGAAACCACCCGCTGAGCCTCCCATCGCCACGATTCGGTTGGTGTCGACGCCGTACTCACTGGCGTTGTCGATCAGCCAACGCAGCGCATCACCAACATCCTCGACAGCCTGCGCCGCAGCGATGGGTTGCGCTCCCGCATCCTCGCTCGATTGGAGTCGGTAGTCCACCGACGCCGCCACCCAGCCCGCTTCTGCCCAACTGAGCATCCCGGGGCCGACCGACGAGTCCAAGCCCGTGAGGGCTGTCGATATGCGTGGCGTCCGCTCCGTCACCGGCGACCGGGAAGTGCCGCAATGGGTGCGTGTTCCCGCTCGCGTCTTGAGTCGTACCGAGCGCCTGTGACCGAAGAGCAGGCTGGGTGTGTGGCTCTGGAACTGGCGCTGACGGCAACTGCTTGTGCTGCGAGGATGTCGCCCATGAGCTTCTTCGAGCGAGGGATCGGGCCGGCCGCAGGATTCGCCGGCGACGGATTCATCGTTCGGCCGCTGATTCCGACCGATGCTGCGCTCGATCACGATGCCGTGATGGCGAGTCGCGAGTTCTTGTACCACTGGGAACAGGACCCGCCGTACCCGCCGGTCGACTTCTCCGTCGACGACAACCTTGTCGATCTGCAGAAGATGGACGACGCTCGCCGCAACGGGTCTCGCTACACCTACACCGTCATGAACGCAGGTGAGTCCGAAGTGCTGGGCTGCATCTACCTGCTCCCGAACGACGACCGGCTGTATCAGACCGCCGAGGTGACGTCGCATGATTGCACCGACCTCTCGCTCGTCGATGCGACCGTGTCGTTCTGGGTTCGTCCATCGACCTGGGAGCGCGGGTTCGAGCGCACGTTGCTCAAGGCGGTGCTGCGTTGGCTTCGAGACGACTGGGCGCTCGAACGACCGGTGATCATCACCAACGAGCGTCTCGATCATCAGATCGCGACGATCGAATCGCTCGGCCTCACTCGGCGCTTCGACTACGACCGGGAAAGGGACATGTACACGTCCTGCGCGTACGCCTGACGCCTCGCCACCAGGGAACCGTCGAACGGTGAACACTTCCGTGCTACGTCCCGAGCGCCGAGGTGCCGTATCCGACGGTCCGGTCGCAGGTGCGTTCCCGAGCGGCTCGAAAGGTTCTCGGTCATGGCACGTCGCCATGTGCCGTGGTGAGGTTGTCCTCGAGGGCGAACGGCTACTCGTGACTGTCAGCAAGTGAGGGTGTCGAACTTGAGGCCTCCGAGAAGTCCGGAAGGAAGCGGTGTCGTGGTGTAGATGGCTTCGAGGTGCTCCCCGAGAGCTTGCAGCGCTGCGGTGAGCTCGACGGTGACGTTCCCGAACGCCATCCCTGAACCGGTGCCCGGCGTCGTGGCGTCGCCGAGATGACCGCCAGTGTCGACTGCTCCATTTTCGTCGACGGTGAGAATGTCTCCCGCCCACAGCTCGATGTCGGTGCGCTCGCCGAGCAGCTTCGGCAACCAGAAGCGTCGCGTCGGTTCGTTGTAGCCGTACCAGCAGGCGAATCGCACCCCGCTGTTCAGCAATCGGACGACGAGGTCGATCGCGTTTGGGCCGTTGTCGATCGAGGTCCGGTGGTCAAACGGGTCGATGAACACGAACCAGTCGCGTGGGTCCTGCCGGACAGCTCGGGCCACGGTCGCCACGCCGTCGCCGTCGACGATCTCGACGACGCCCCGCCAACCTTCGGCATCAACGAACGCGCCGAGTTCGTCGAGTGATTCCTGGTCGATGTCGCACAGGAGATAGCGACACCCGAGCCCGAGTTCGTGAATGACCCAGCTGGGAGACCCGCGAGAGGAGTCGGTGCGCCGCTGTTGTTGCAGCCTCGAGAAGTATCGGGTGCTGCGCAGCACCGGGTCGTCGACGGCGCGACGCATGAAGCCACGGACACCGAACGACCGCTCGCCGTCGTCCACGATCGGATAGGAGGGCGACCCTGCGTTGGTCTCCGCATATCGGCGTGGCTGCAGTCGAGTGACGGCTTCAACGAGCGCCATGTGTTTCCACACCTCGGACACCTTTGCACTGTGCTTGCTGTTCGTCATGTTGGCCCCGATCGCTGTGAACCGATCTTGGCAAAGCACGGCTGCCTCGTGACGCCGCACTATCCCGGTCAGGTCAGCTCGAAGGTGGGGCTCGATGCGTCGTCCCGGCGTTCGACGAAGGAACCGGCCGAACGAGGATCACGTCTCGATTGGAGTCGGGCTGTCCTTGCGCCCGCAAACGTACACATACGCGAGCGGTTCGTCGGGTGGCTGGCACTCGCCGACCCTGGAGAAGCCAGCGTGTTCCAGCGCACGCCATGACGCCTCGTTCGCTTGTGCAGGCGTTGCGACGCAGTTCGACGCGTCGGGATGGAGCGCCAGCGTCCAGTCCGCGAAGGCGTGAAGAACCAGCCGGCCCCGACCTCGGCCTCGATGCAGGCCGGCAATGAGGTAGTCGATGCCGACGGCCTCAGCGATACCCACACATTCGTCGTGTTCGTTGTAGTCGACGTGCAGGTAGCTCTGGAGAAGTCCGCCGGCCTCATCGTCGATCTCGGCGATCCACATCTGGGTCGGTTCGCGCTGCTCGATGCGTGGGAGGTACTTCGCGCGGACACTGTCGCTCTCGGCGGGCTGGTTCCACCACCTCGCGATCTCGGGTTCGGCGAACCACTCCACGAGGGTTGGCAGGTCGCTCTCAGCGAGGGGTCGGAATCGAATGGCGGGAACCGACATCACCGCCATTCTGCCACTGCCCGCACACCACACTTCGTGCGCTCCGAATCCCATCGGGAAGGGGAACGGCCGCGCTGCTGCACAGCGGCCCTACTCCGGTACCCCGAAGTCCTTCGGACGTGCGTCTCCGACCACGTCGGGAGACCTCGTCAGCTCGACCCGGTCCACAAGGACTTCCACGGCGGCGAGCACGACCGACGGGTCGGTGAAGATCGAAAGATGTGAGCCATCAAGGGCCGACGTCGGCCACCCGAGATGGTCGGCCATCCGTGATTCTTCGGCGTAGGCGGGACTGAGTTGGAGGTACGCGCATGGACCGCTCGACCAATCATCCGGCATCGGGATGGGGGCGTCGTAGAACGAGCGGCGCAGTCGCGGCAAGTCCGACCGCAGCTCCTCCAGTTCCTCCGACGACCTCACCAACTCGCCCACTACCTCGGTCGACCACCAGTCGAGCCACGGCAACAGGCGTCCATCGACCGTCTTGTCGTCAAGGAACCGCAAGAACTGTTCCGAGGCGCGATGCTCCCCGGCGACGGGCGGAAGGATGGCATCCACGAACACGACCGCCCGCAATCGATCCTTCAGGCGATGACTGATCGACGGCAAGAACGCTCCGGCCCCCGAGTGCCCAACAACCACGAGATCTGCACGGCCGGACGTCGACTCAACCGCGGTGTCGACGAGAGAGCACCGCCGGGGCCATGCAGCGTCCACCACACCAGTCAGGTCCGGCCGAACGACACCAAACCCACGAGCGCGGGCGACGTCATCGAGCGGCCTCCAAGCCGACGGCCCAAGCAACGGGCTGTGCACGAGAACAAGCGTCGACGACACCACCTCTCGACTCTATGTTCACCCACCGCGCTGCATAACCGACCCCGATAATCACCACCACCGACGCCGACCGGCCGCTGCACTGCGGCCCAAGCGTGACGCCGCATATTCCCAGTCGGTTCGGTCGCTACGAGGCGATGACGGACTGTCCGTAGCGCTGGCGTGCTGCCTCACCCGAGGTGCCGACCATGGCCCCGATCGATGCCCAGGAGTGACCGCTGCGACGGGCACGAACGACGGCATCGCCGAGCGCGCGTTCTGCATCAGCGCGGGCGAGGAACGCCTCTCGGACGAGGCGCAGCTCGGTCGCATCGTGCACGTCGTCGCCGGGCTCGTGAGACTCGAAGCGAGCGGCGAGTTCATCGGCGAGGTCGAGGATTTCCTGGGCGGTACGGGGCATGGTGGTCACCTCAGGTAATTCGGTCGGGCGGACATGGCGTGGACGATGATCGGGCCGTCACTGGTGTCGACGACGCCGATCTCGAGCAGGTTCCCGGCGCGGTCTGCGCCGACCAACATCGTGAAGCCATCGTCGAGGTCGTCAACGAAGATCGGATGGTTGAAGGCGTGGATCATGTGGTCGTCGGGGATGAGGTGCTTGCGGGCGCTGGGCGCTATGAGCGGCGCATCCACCCCCACAAGTTAGCTTGTGCGATCAGTCATCACAAGTTGCCTTGCGTGCGTGCTCGATAACGGCGCACATACTCCCGGTCGATCAGAGGGCGCTGGCGCAACAGACCGGCCCGAGCCGAGTGCCCGGGAATCACGTCACCGATCCGACCTTGTGGGCGGCCGCCGACCGACTGGCGGCTTACGTTGGGGGTCACCGCAAGTCACGGCGTTTCGCACTTCTAGCGTCGGTTGCTGAACGGCTGATCTTGCTTCACGTCTACGAGATGCTCGCCGGTGGGTGGACGGCTGGGTCACCACTGTGGGGGAGTGAGCCGATTGCGGATCAACCGGTCGCCGGATGCGCGACGCTGATCGGATCGTCACCATGAGAGCATGTGGCATCCCGACACCGTCCTCGACTTGACCCGCCTGCAGCATCACGATCTGATTCGTCAGAGCGCTGCTCGGCGCGACCGCCGCAGTGCAATCGCGCGGCGCTCAGCAGACCGGTCCGCAGCCGCGTCGTCGGGCGCGTGGCGATCCGGGATCGGAATCTTGCGGGTCGTCGTGGTCAGTCGTGGCCGGGGACGACGAGCCCGGTTTCATATGCGCATGCGACGGCTTGGGCCCGACTGGACAGGTTGAGTTTGGAGAACACCCGTCCGACGTGAGTCTTGACGGTCGCCTCACCGACGTACAATTCCGCGGCGATCTCCTGGTTGGACAAGCCCCTCGCGATCTGGACGAGCACTTCGGTCTCGCGTTCGGTGAGCAGAGCGAGTGACGGGTCGTCGGTGGTTGGGCGGTGGCCGCGGAGTGCGAAGTCGGCAATGAGTCGACGGGTGATGCTGGGGGCGATGAGCGCGTCGCCGGCGGCGACGACCTTGACGGCGTTGATGAGTTGGGCCGGAGGTGTGTCTTTGAGCAGGAAGCCGGAGGCGCCGGCGTGGAGGACGTCGTAAACGTACTCGTCGAGATCGAAGGTGGTGAGCACGAGCACTGCCGGTGGGTGAGGACTGGCGAGGAGCTGTCGGGTAGCTTCGGTGCCGTCCATGTTGGGCATTCGGATGTCCATCACGACGACGTCGGGGCGGGCTGCCGGGGCGAGATCGACCGCTTCGCGACCGTCGGCGGCTTGGCCGACCACGGTCAGGTCGGGGTCGGAGTCGATCAGGGCTGCGAAGCCGGCCCGCACGAGCGCTTGATCGTCGACCACCATGACCCTGATCCGGGGTGGGCTGTCGGCTGGTCGTGTCGGCGTGCCGGTCATTGGTCGCTCCGGATCGGGAGGGTGGCGTGGACCCTGAACCCGCCGCCGGGTCGTGGCCCGGTCGTCAGGCTTCCACCTACCACACTCGCGCGTTCTTTCATCCCGATCAGACCGTATCCGCGCCGTTCGTGAGCGAGGGTGGACATGCCGCGTCCGTCGTCGTCGACGATGACGGTCAGTTGGTCGGGTTGGTGGCGGACCAGGATGCTGGCACTGGCGGGTCCTGCGTGTTTACGGATGTTGGTGAGCGCTTCCTGCACTATTCGGTATGCGGACAGTGCGATGCCGGGCGGGAGCGTGTCGATGTCGTCGGGTTCCACGACGAGTTCGACGTCGAGGCCGTTGGCAACTGCTTGTTGGACCAGGTCGGCGATGTCGGCCGAGCCGGGTTGTGGTGCTGAT
>JBGTIA010000239.1:0-2712 GCA_041745835.1 Ilumatobacteraceae bacterium
GGGTCCGTTGTCGCAGTCGTGTCGCTGGGCGCATCGGTGCCCTGCGTCGTTGCGTCGGTCGATCCGGATGCGTCCACGGTGGTCTCAGCGGCCACCGCAGGAAGCGACTCACCGGTCGAGTCGTCGGATGCAGAGCTGCAGGCAGTGGCGCCCAGGAGGACCACCGACAGTGCGATGGCGCCGGCAGCGACGGGACGTCGTCTCGTTCTCACGACTCCGACGGTAGCGAACCCACCGTTGGCAGGCATGTCGGCCGGGCGGTGTTTCCGGAACTGTCACGTTTGACCCGGCACCGTGTGACAGTTGCCGTGTGACCGTGGAGGGCGCTCCGTAGGCTCGGGCGGCGATGAAGACGCGGACGTTGTTGCTGCTGTCGGTCGGCGTCGGCTTGATGATCCTGCTGGCGGGCGGCGTGCTGCTCCTGCAACTCTCCAACGACTCGGCTGCGGTCGAACCGGCCGAGGTTGGCGAGGCAGTGCGGGTCGGCGACGTCGACATCGTGGTCCTCGGGGCGCAGGACGCCGGCGGAATCTTCTCGGTCGACGTCGAAGTCGGCGGCGTGGACGACGACCTCTCGAGCTTCTCGCTCGCCACCGGTGACCGCCGGCTCCAAACGTTGACCGCAGACGTCGCCGGGCGCTGCGTCGAGATCACGGTCGCCGAGCAGCAGTGCACGATCGACTTCGACGTGAGTGGAACCGACGCATCGAATCGGGTACTCGTCCTGCGGCGCGGCGATCAGCAACGGAACTGGGTACTCGAGACGCCATGACCCTGACGCTGACTCCAATGCCGACTCCGGCGCTGACCCCAATGCCGACTCCGACGCTGACCCCGATGCCGACTCCGACGCTGACTCCGGCAGCAACTCCGACGGGGATGCCAGTCGCACCCGGTTGCGGATCCCGATCGCACCCGGATGACGACTCGACGATCCAGCGCTACGGTGAACGCCGATGAGTGACCAATTCGACCTGGTGGTGATCGGTGGCGGTCCTGGTGGCTATTCGGCTGCCCTCTACGGCGCGTCGGCGGGCTTGAACGTCGCCCTCGTCGAGAAGGACGCCCTCGGCGGCACCTGCCTCAATCGGGGCTGCATCCCGGCCAAGGCGTTTCTCGAGACCGCAGCGGTGAAGCGTCACGTCGACCATTCGAGCGACTTCGGTATCGAGTCCGGCGGGACGGCGAGCGTCGACTTCGCCCGTACGCAGGCCCGCAAGCAGGAGATCGTCGGCAAGCTCGTCGGTGGCATCGCTGCGTTGTGCTAGGGCCGCAAGGTCGAGGTGTTCAACGGCGTCGGATCGCTCGGAGCGAACCGCACCGTGCACGTGGCGATGGCCGACGGATCGAGCGCCACGATCACCGGTGCTGCCGTGATGCTCGCATCGGGCTCCGTGCCGCGCCTCATCCCCAACTTCGAGCGCGGCGGTCCGATCCTGACCAGCGACGAAGTGCTCGACCTCACCGCCGTGCCGCCGCGGGTGGCGGTCATCGGCGGCGGCGCCATCGGGTGCGAGTTCGCCTCGACGTTCGCCGACCTCGGCAGCGAAGTCACGATCCTCGAGGGCCTCCCCAAGATCCTGCCGGGCCTCGACGCCGACCTCGCCAAGGTCGTCGAGAAGTCGTTCAAGAAGAAGAAGATCACCATCCGCACCGGCGTGATGGTCAACGGGCACACGCCCAATGCGTTCGGCGGCACCACGGTGTCGTTCGGCGACGACGAGTCGGTCGAAGTCGACGCGGTCGTCGTGTCGGTCGGCCGACGGCCGTTCGCCGACGAACTCGGACTCGAAGGAACCGGCGTGGTCGTCAGCGATCGTGGCTTCGTCGAGGTCGACGAGTACTGCCGCACCGGCGAACCCGACGTGTACGCCGTGGGCGACCTGATCGCCACGCCGCAGTTGGCGCACGTCGCCTACGCCGAGGCGATCCTGGTGGTCAAGCAGGTGCTCGGCGAATCCCCGATTCCCGTCGCCTACGACCGCGTTCCGTGGGCGATCTACTGCCACCCCGAGGTGGCGTGGGCCGGCCCCGACGAGGAGCAGGCACGTGCGGCCGGCCACGACGTCGTGGTGGCCAAGCACCCGTTCAAGTTCAACAGCCGGGCGATGATCCTGGGCGAGACCGAAGGCCTCGTGAAGATCATCGCGAAGAAGCGACCCGACGGCTCTGCCGGCCAGGTGCTCGGTGTGCACATGGTGGGCCCCTGGGTCACCGAGCAGCTCAGCGGCGGGTACCTGGCCGTCAACTGGGAGGCGACGGTCGACGAGATCGCCGAGTTCCTCCAGCCCCATCCGAGTTTGTCGGAGTTGTTCGGCGAGACCGTGATGTCGCTCACGGGCCGCAACTTCAACGGCTAGACAGAATCCAGTACACGCACTCGCTCCAGCATCAGCACTCGACACGATCACACGGAAGAAGAGACACCTCATGGCAGACGTCACGCTCCCGCAACTCGGCGAAACGGTCACCGAAGGAACCATCACGCAGTGGTTCAAGAAGGTCGGTGACACCGTTGCCGCCGACGAGCCGTTGTTCGAGGTGTCGACCGACAAGGTCGACACCGAAGTGCCGTCACCGGTCTCCGGTGTGCTCACCGAGATCCGCGTCCCAGAGGGCGACACGGTCGATGTCGGCACCGTGATCGCCGTCGTCGGCGACGCCGACGGCGATGCCGCCGAGACCCCCGCCGCCGATGCGGCGCCCGCCGAA
>JBGTIA010000240.1:0-4351 GCA_041745835.1 Ilumatobacteraceae bacterium
GCGGCAGGAACGCTTCGACGAAGTGCTGGTGTCGCCGCTGATGCGAGCCCGCCAGACCGCGACGCCGCTGCTGGAGATTCTGGAGACAGACGAGGTGATCGATCCGTGGCTCGAGGAGATCCGCGACCCGATGTGGCACGGAAGCCCGGCCGAGAAGGCCGCCGAGGCGTATGCCGAACTGAGGGGACGCCCCGCCGAGGCGCGCTGGCACGGCCTGGAAGGGGGCGAGTCGATTCGTGACTTCGTCGCGCGGATTCGAGCAGGCGCGTCGACGTTCCTCGCTGCTCGTGGCGTGGTGCGCTCCGAAGCCGAACTGCCGGTCTGGCAGATCCGAGAACCCGGTGCGCGCATCGCGCTGGTCGCTCACGCCGGCACGAATTCGGTCACGATCGGCCACATGCTCGGCTTGGAGCCGACGCCGTGGGAGTGGGACCGCTTCGTGCTGGGGCACACCTCGGTGAGTCGCATCGAGGCGCTGCCGCTCGAGGACGGCTACACCTTCTCGCTGACGAAGCTCAGCGATCTCGAACACCTCGAGCGAGACGAACGCACCCGCTGAGGATCTCCGAGCGACGACGATCTACCGTCGGCGCGATGGCTGACGCACCCGATCCCGATCGCTTGAAGTTCTATTCGTTCTCGGTGTTCACCCAGCTCAACGGCGCAGTGACCGCCGGGATGATCCACCTCGGCGACAAGCTCGGACTGTACGGCGCGCTCGCCGCAGCCGACCGGCCGATCACCACAGCACAGCTCGCCGAGCGCACCGGCCTCGACGAGCGATGGGTCCGTGAGTGGGCCTACAACCAGGCTGCCGCGAAGCTGATCGCCGTCGACACCGATGGTGACACTGATGGGGACACGGACACCGATACGAACACCGCCGGCGGGACGGACACCGCTGGTGGGACGGCCGGAGCCGAGCAGTTCTGGCTCACGCCGGAGGCCGAGGCGGTCCTGGCGTCACCGGATCATCCGGCTTTCGGCATGGGCATGTTCCATCGGTTCCCGCAGACGATGGCTGCGCTCGATGCGATGCCCGAGAGCTTCGAGACGGGGATCGGCCACGACTACGACAGCCACGGGCCCGAAGGCGCGGTCGGTATCGAGCGCAGTTTCGAGCCGTGGAACCGCCACCATCTCATCCCGACCGTGCTGCCGGCGCTCGATGGGATCGTGGAACGCCTCGATGCAGGGATCACCGTGGCCGACATCGGATGCGGGGCCGGGGGAGCGGTCCTGCTGATGGCCGAGAAGTTCCCCAACAGCCGCTTCGTGGGATACGACATCTCGAAATACGCACTGGAACGTGCCGAGCAACGACGCCGCGAGGAAGGCGCCGAGAACGTCAGCTTCGTCGATCCACGAGACGAGCTGCTCCCCGACGACCACTCCGTCGACTTCGTCACCACGTTCGATTGCATCCACGACATGACGCATCCGCAGGAGATGATCGGTTCGATCGCCGACGCACTGGCGCCGGACGGAACGTGGTTGCTGGTGGACATCAAGGGGCGCGAGACGTTCGCCGAGAACGTCGAGAAGAACCCGATGGCATCGCTGATGTACGGCATCAGCGTCCTGTCGTGCATGTCGTCGGCACTGTCGGAGCCGGGCGGTGCCGGGCTCGGCACGCTCGGCCTCCCGGAATCCAAGGCGCGCGAGATGGCGTCGGCAGCCGGCCTCACCCGGTTCCGGAAGCTGCCGGTCGAGCACGCAGTCAACTCGTTCTACGAGATCCGACCGTGAGCTCGGAGTTGGCAGGCCGCACCCGAGAGTGGTCGGCTGCCCGAGAACGGGGCCTTTCGCGCGCGGTGGACGAGGAGTATGGTCGGACCTTCGACGTACCGAGGAGCGTGGGTCACATGATGAAGCGGGGATGGGGAGTTCTAGGCGTATGTTTCGGCCTCGCAGTGGGGGTCGTCTCAGCAACGACCCTGTTCGCTGAGGAGGCTTCCGGCAAGGATCCCGGCGCGTCCAGCAACGAGGCCTACCTGCCGCTGCAGTTGGGTTCCAACACGACGGATACGAAGTTCGTCGAAATCGAGCCCGCCCGTGCCTTCGACTCACGTCAACCGGCGTACACGGGAAGCGGGCTGTTCGCGCCGAACACCTCGAAGGTGATCTTCATCGGGAACGGTCACAACGCGGGCGGTGCCGTGACTCGACCGGACATCGTGCCCGCCGGCGCGACGGCGATCGCCTACAACATCACGGTGACCGGGGCAACAGGTCCGAACTTCGTTGCCGTGACGCCTGGCAACGTCGGGTCGTTCACCACGTCAGCGATCAACTTCAATGGCACGGCCGACGTCGCCAATGCCGGAATCGTGTCGATCGACGACGCCCGCCAGATCAGAGTCTGGAACGGTGACCAGTCGGGTTCGACCTTCGTGATCGTCGACATCACTGGCTACTTCGTCCGACCCATCTACGCACAGGTGAGTGCAAACGGAGCGCTCAGGGGGGACCGATCTCGGGTCGTGTCGGTCGCTCGGACGGCAACAGGTAGGTACACCGTCCAGTTCGACCGCGACATTTTGGATTGTGGGAAGGCCGTATCGCTCGGACAATCGAACGTCGCTCAAAGCACGGGGGTGATCGACTTCTCGGTCGTGGATACGCAGCCAAACACCGTCTTCGTGTACACCCAACTGAACGACGGGGTGAACGTCTACGCCGATCGGGCGTTCAACATCGTGGTCACCTGTTGAGGTCAGCGACACTCTCCGCATGTTCGCCAGAGCGGTGTCCGCCTCCGGCACAGCCCGTCGGGACGCGTGAGTTTCAGCCGTGCTGTGGCGACTGTGAAGCTTCCACGGCCAGTGTGGGCCGAGTCGGCATCGGAGATATCCGGCATCGACCCGTTGCGTTATGATCCGGCCGAGGGCCGCGGGAGGAAACCATGTCTGATGAGTTGGCTGGGACTTTGAACGATTCTGCGGGTGCAGATCATTCCGACGCGGCAGTAGCGCAGGCGCTTGCGAGCGCCATGCGGGTCGGGGGGCCGCAACTGTCGTGCGATCCTCGCCGAGTTCAAGGAATGGTCAACGACGTGCTCGGCGTCGAGTCGCGAACTCGGAGGGCGGAAGTCGATGCCGTCGTCCTCGCAGCGGAGGAATCGATCCCCGATGACCTGATGGCAGGGCGGATCGATGTCGACGAAGCGCTCGAGCGCCTCCACGTTCGCGGGCTCGATGCCGGAGTCGCCCTCTTCGCAGTCGATGTCTGGCGGTACGCGCTCGGCATGCTCGGCGAGAACTCCGTACCTCCGACGCTCAGCAGCAGCTTGGAGACCACGTCTCAGCCGGCGATCACCGATCCGATACCAGCGAGCCTCACCGAGTCGGAGCCCGACGTGGTGGGGACTGGCTTCCCGGAGCCGACGCGTGGCCCACAGGTCACCTACCCACCGCCGCCACCGGTCCCGAACGACGATGGTGGTCGCGCTGGCGCCACAGTTGGCTCCAATCGCTCGAAGTCGAGGTGGATCGTCGGCTCGGCCGCTGCTGCGCTCGCGGTCCTGTTGGTTGCCGCCGTCGTCGCATTCGGCGGAGGCGACGACGAGCCCGATGAGGTGGTGGCCGCTACGACGACGCCCCCGACCACGACGACTGTTGCTCCGACCACGAGCACGCCAACACCACCTCCTGCAGTTCTCCGTTTCGACCCCGAGGCCACCACTGTCGGCGACCTCGAACGCTCATGGGAGGTCGGGACCGACACGATCGATGCGACCTTGGTGTTCACCAACTCGACCGAGGAGGCGACGAGCGGGACGCACTACGAGGTGGTGCCTCTGTCCATGGCTCCCAGTCCGGCGGCGATTACGTCTCCGACCGAATTCGTCGTGATCCGAGATGCAGCGCCGCAAGGATTCAAGCGAGCATCGGAGCCGGCCACCGACTACCTCGTTCTGGCGTGGGACCTCGTCGTCGAACCTGCCGTGACCGCCGAGGTGGGCTACAGCGTCGCCGTCCCTGCCGGCGCCGAGATCTCGCCGGACACGCTCGAGATGTGGCGGACCGAACAGGTCGCCGCTGCGGCGGCGTTTGCGATCGAGCGAGACACCCCGCCGACGTTGACGGTGACGACGCCGAGCGGCACAGTCTTCCAGAGCCAACGAGTTGACATCACCGGAACAGCCGATCCCACGGCGACACTGACATTGAGTGGCAATCCGGTGACGGTGAACCCAGACGGCACCTGGACGATGAGCGGCGATCTCGCGCCGGGCCCCAGCACGCTCGACTTCGTGGCGAAGAATCGCTATGGCACCGAAGCAGCGGTCTCGGTCAGCGTCATCGTGGAACTCCCGGCACCCACGCCCGCGCCCACGCCCACGCCCACG
>JBGTIA010000241.1:0-2076 GCA_041745835.1 Ilumatobacteraceae bacterium
GGTCGATTCGCACTGTCACGTCCACGACGACCGGATTCCCGGCGGCACGCTCGCAGCGGTTGCCGAGGCAATGGGGATCGGGGTGACGACACTGATCTCCGTGGGCTGCGACCGCGCGACGTCGCTCGCCGCGATCGCAGCCGCCGAGGCGCACCGACAGGTGTACGCGACCGTCGGGCTGCATCCCCACGATGCGGTCAACGGGGTTGAGACGATCATCGACCTCATCGACACCGACGGCATCGTGGCCGTTGGCGAGTGCGGTCTCGACTACTACTACGACCACTCACCGCGCGAGACGCAGCAGCGCGCTTTCGCCGAGCAGATCGCCTTGGCGAACGAGCGCGACCTTCCCCTGATCATCCACACGCGCGACGCCTGGGACGATACGTTCGCCGTCCTGTCCGAGACCGGCGTGCCCAGCCGCACCGTGTTCCACTGCTTCACCGGCGGCCCCGACGAGGCGCACCGAGCCCTGGATCTCGGTGCGCTGCTGTCGTTCTCGGGCATCGTCACGTTCAAGGGGGCACCCGAGGTGCAGGCGGCTGCGACCTTGTGTCCATTGGACCGTCTCCTCGTGGAGACCGACAGCCCGTACCTCGCGCCGGTACCGCATCGCGGCAAGCCGAACCGTCCCGCCTGGGTGGCCCACGTCGGCCAGTTCGTCGCCGACCTGCGCAACATGCCGGTGGCCGAGCTCGCATCGGCCACGACGGCCAACGCCCGCAACGTGTTCGCCCTCCCCATCTGAGTTCCCCTCGCCCGGGTCTCACGGAACCCAGCTTGGTTCCGCGAGCCCCGGGCAGGGGGAACCAGCAGGTGAAACCCGGCCGCCACGCTGCGTGGTCGAGGGTCACGGTTCGGGTCGTTCGCGTCGCAACCTGCCGATACGCTGACCAACCCAAATCGGAGCGGGCGGCGACACCTTGTCGGCGGCGCACCGACACCACCACGAGACTCATGTCACTCACCGACACCGACCGGCGCCGCTTCATCGCAGTGACCGTGCTGACGCTCCTGGCGCTTCCCGCGCTGTGGTACGCCAACACGTCGGACAACTCCTCGGCACCGAATCTCGCCGTGGCCGGCATCGATCCCGGGGTCGACGCCGCCGGAGGAGCCAGCGACGGCGAGGCCTCCCGACCAGCCGAACGGACGGCCGACGACGAACAGGTGGCACCAGCGTTCCTCGAGGGTCCATCGAGTGCGGCCGGCGCCGGACAGTCCGCGATCGCCATCCCCGCCAAACCGCTCGTCGAGGGCATCACCGCCAAGGCCACGTTCCGTGCCAACCTCGTCGACGGCACCTGCATCGTCGCCGCGCTGCCCAGCGGAACCCAGATCACCGTCGTCAACCTCGACAACAACCGCTCGGTGACCTGCACCACCGTGGTGGCTCCGGGCGACCAGTCCGACGTCATCGTGGTGCGGACCTCGGCGTTCGCCACCATCGCCGATCTCACCGACGCCCCGATTTCGGTCGAAATCCGTCGGTGACCCACTCGCGACCCACGATCCGCGAACTTCTCGACTCCGGCTCGCTCGCCCCGCGACGTGACCTCGGGCAGAATTTCGTCGCCGATCCCAACACGGTGCGGCGTATCGCCGAGCTCGCGGACGTCGGCGTCGGTGATCGGGTCGTGGAGATCGGTGCGGGGCTCGGATCGCTGACCCTCGCGCTCGCCGACACCGGTGCCGACATCATCGCCATCGAGGTCGATCGCGGCGTGGTGCCGATCCTGCGCGACGTGGTCGCCGACCGTGCCAACGTGCTGGTCGTCGAGGCCGATGCAATGCACCTCGACTGGGCCGAGCTCCTCATTGGGCACGACGACTGGACCCTGGTCGCCAACCTGCCCTACAACGTCGCGACACCGCTGATCTGCGATCTGCTCGACGACGTGCCTGCGATCTCATCGATGCTGGTGATGGTGCAGCGAGAGGCGGCCGAGCGCTTTGCTGCCGGCCCGCGCACGCCGGCCTACGGCGCCGTCAGCGTGAAGACCGCCTACTGGGCGACGGCCAAGATCGTCGGGCACGTGCCGGCGTCGGTGTTCGTGCCGCGACCCAACGTCG
>JBGTIA010000242.1:0-9077 GCA_041745835.1 Ilumatobacteraceae bacterium
GCAGCCGATCGAACGGACGTCTGCTGTCGGTGGCGGCCGACGACGGTGGCGTGGGAAGGTCCAGCACGTCCATCCCGAGAGCGTCGGCGATCGGGCGGTACAGATCCACCCAGGTGATCTCCTCTCGATCACCGATCAGGAATGCCTCACCGTCTGCGTCCGGGGCTCGGAGCGCCTGGCGAACCGCAGCCACCACGTTGTCGACGTAGATCGCGTTGCAGATCCCCCGCCCGCCGTCGACCAGACAGGCCCGGCCCGCGAGCATGTCGTCCGCGAGTCCGCCCGTCCACTGCGAGCGAGGGCCGTACACGATGCCCGGCCGCAGCAGCACGACCTCGGTCGACCCTCGGGATCGACCGTCGAGCAGCTTCCACTCCGCGCGCACCTTGGCGTTGTTGTAGGCGATCGGCTGACGGTCCGAGAGCGGGGTCGAGTCGACCGTGCCCGGTGCCGGCGACTGCCCGTGGACCGAGGCCGTGCTCAGGTACACCACGCGTCGGAGCCCGGCGGATTCCGCGGCACGGTACACGGGCCCGATCGAGCCGACGATCGTCTTCGGATCGCCGGCGATCGCGATGACGGCCGAGTCGCAATCGGCAAATGCGTCGGCGAGTGACGATTCGTCGAGGGCATCGGCGATGCGCGCGGGGACATCGAAGCGGCAGGCCAGCGCGAGACTCGACGGCGTCCGCACGATCGGGACCACGGCGACGCCGGCGAGATGCAGTATCTCGACCGTCCGGTTCCCGATGAAGCCACCCGCTCCGAGCACAGCGACGCGTTCAGTCATTCGAGGCACTCCCGACCGGCACCATCCACGGCATCGACATCGCTGTTCGGGACGAGTAGCACCGATCGATCAATCCGAGCGTCGCCAGTGCGTCCTGGCCGGACACCGAGTTCGAACCGACGTCGTCCGAGATCGCCAGACGTAGTTGCTGGACGAACGCCGACTCGAACGTGTGGCTCGTCGGGCCGAATGCCGGCCCATCGACGCCGAGTTCCACATCGTGCAGCAGGGACTCGGCCCCGAAGCCGGACCCGGTGAATCCGAAGTCGTAGCGGTCCGCCTCGTTCGGCTCCCACGCGATCCAGCCGTCGGCACCCGTGAGGAGGTACCGGTTCGGCCGAGCCCAGTCGCGGCTCAACCGAAGGGTGGCGGACACGTCGCCGAACCGGAGACCAAGCCGGCAGTTCGCCTCCACCCCTCCCATCGAATCGTCCTCGTAGGCGACCGACGTGGGCTCACCAAGCCACCAGAGGAGCAGGTCCAGCGCGTGTGTGCCGATGTCCTGCAACACCCCCGCGTTCCCGGCCTCCTTGGCGAAGTATCTCGCCGAGTGCACGGGCCACCGGAACGGGCCACCCTCGAAGCACTCGATGGAGTGCAGTTCTCCCAGTGCTCCGCTCCTGAGGAGTCGATGAATGGTCTTCGTCGCCGGGAACTGACGACGCACCAGACCGACGGAGAGGCGTCGCCCGGATGTCGCCGCAGCCTCCACCATGGCGGCACCCTCGGCGAGCGACGTGGCAAGCGGCTTCTCGCACAACACGTCGATACCCATCCGCAGCGCCTCGATCGACTGTGTGGCGTGGTGGTGGGGGGGTGACGCCACGATGACGAGTTCGGGTCGACGGCGAAGAAGACCGTCGAAGGTGTCGAACGGCTGCGTTCCCGGCACACCGTCGCAGAAACGCCGGAGCGCCGACGGGTCGGGGTCGTGTGCTCCCACCATGCTGACGCTGCCGTCGGCGACCAGGGCCGCAAGCGCAGGGCGGTAGTAATGCTGGGCGACTGCACCGCATCCGACGATCGCGACGTCAACCGATGGACTCGCGGGCCTCATGGACCCACCACCCGCGGAAGCAGCTTGGCCGCGTCGAGCAGGATCCTCGGCGATCGGCTGAGCTCGACCGCCAGTCGCAGATGCGCCCGGGCAGCCTCGCGATCGCCTCCAGCGCTGAAGTGCCGGGCGTTGCTCACCGCTGTCCGGGCGTAGTTCCGGCGTGCCGTGCGCGCCACCTGCTCTGCACGTTCCGGTGGCAGGTACGGCCCGACCATGTCGATGACCATCGCCGTGTAGCGCAGTTCCTCTGCCAGACGGTGGTGCCTGCCGGTGTTCGATTCCGGGTGGCTGCGGTAGGCGGCGAGCACCGCCGGCTCGTACCAGACCTTGAACTGCGACGCGATCCGTATCCACATCTCCCAGTCCTCGGCGCACTCGAGTCGTTCGTCGAACCCGCCGAGCAGCTCGTAGACGTCGCGTCTCACGGCGATCGAGGGTGTCACGATGTGCTGCTCTGCGGCCAGGTGCACCGCCGCATCGATCAGCTCGCCGGCGTGGTCCTGGCGTGGTTCGGCGATCCTCCGCATGTTGCTCGCCTCGTCGACGATCATCCACCGACAGAATGCAGCACCCACCGAGGCGTCGCTCTCGAAGCCGCGCTGCAGGGCGTCATAGAAGCCGGCGAGCACGAAGTCGTCCCCGTGGAGAAGATGGACGTAGTGGCCACGTGAACGCTGCAAGCACGTCGCGAAGTTCCTGACGAGCCCGACATTCTGCTGCTGCCGGAAGAACTGGACCCGTCCGGCGCCGACGTCGCGGACGATCGCTTCGGGGTCGTCGCGATCCGAGGAGTCGTCGACCACTTCGATCTGCATCTGGGCGGGGCCGAGGTCCTGCTCCAAGACGCTGCTGAGCGTCTCGCCCAGCGTGGCTGCACAGTTGTACGTCGGGATCATCACCGACCACGTCGGACGCCGGACATTCGAGTCGACCGGCCGGACGCCGGCTCGATGGGCGGTCGTCGTCAACGGAGTCGCCATGCGCACCCCCCGAATTCGCGGCGGCCGACGGACGTTCCGACACCCCCGGCGCGTAGGCACAGGCGGAGACACGAGCGGCCCAACTTCCGGTCACCCTGATCGGCGAACACCCGGGCCCAGTCGAAGAAGTATCTGCTCGCGCCCGCCTTCGCTCGATCGTGCGATCGATGGGAGAGCGCTGCATCCATCCGCTGGTAGAAGCTGGACATCATCTCGAATTTCGTCCGCACCGGCAACGAGGAGAACTCGCCACCGTCGTGGAGTCGGTACACGGCCACCGGATCGTCGTCGAATGCGATGTCGCCGTGCTCGGTGCAGAGAATGTAGAGCGGCCAATCGGTGATCGGGAAGAAGTCGTCGTACCAGCTGCCCAGGGAGTCCAACGCGCTGACGCGCAACATCCCGGCACTCGTGGCGTACGGATTTCCCGACCAGATCTCGTCCGCCGTCACCCGGGCAGCCTGCGTCACCGGAGTCCAGAGATCCTCGAGTCGCCCGTCGCCGCGGTCCACCCGTGCGTTGTGGAAGCATGCCGACAGCGTGGGATCCTCGTCGAGCAACGTCGCTTGTCGTTCGAGCTTGGTGGGCGACGTCCAGTAGTCGTCGCCGTCGAGCAGGCAGAGGTAGCGGCCGAGGGCGCTCCGGATGCCACGGGCCACGACCTCGTTCGATCGAAGGTTGTGCGTCGACAACAACAGCCGAGCGCGGGGGTCGCGATCGGCGAAGTCGGTGACCAGCGATCGGGTCTCGTCGGTGGAGCAGTCCTCGCTGATGATGATCTCGAACGAGCGCTCCGTCTCCTGCGCCGCAACGCTCTGCAGGGCCTCCTCCACATAGGGCGCATGGTTGTAGGTCACCACCAGGACACTCACGTCGACGGACTCCCCGACGATCCGACCAGCGCTCATGGGAAGCGGAGTGCCCGTTGGAGCTGATCGGCCGACCAGTCCTCGACCTGGAGACGGGGGAGCATGAGCACGTCGCAGTCGGCCCGCACCGGGGCAGAAACGGTCGTGCAGGCCACCTCGAAGCCGGCCTCGCGCACCAGTGCGACGGCGACGGGATCGTGGTCGCCGTAGGGGTAGGCGAAACTCGTCGGCATGCGTCCGGCGAGCAGCGCACAGGCCTGGCGTCCTCCGTCGATCTCCGCCCACTGCTCGGCCTTCGACCACTCGGTGAGGACCGGGTGCGTCAACGTGTGCGAGCCGATCTCGATTCGGCTCGCCTCGACGAGTCCACGGAGCTCCTCGGATGTCATCGGCCGGTGCGTGTCCCGGCTGCCACGAGGCGTGCCGGTCTGTGAGCGCAGCTCCTCGATCGCCTCCTCGCGCCGTGGCGCCTCCAGGAGTCTCAGCTGGTTCCAGAGCTCCAGATAGCCCGCTTGCCGCGTGTTCGACGGTGGGGCACCTGGGTGCCAACGACCAACGCCTTCACCCGGGTCCCCGACGTGCACCTCGACGCGATGGCCCCCAGGTGACACCGTGAGGTGATCCCCCGGTGCGTCGGCAACGATTCGCTGCAGGTCGTCCCACCAGAACTCCCGCCCGCCCGAGACAGGGTCGGTCGTCACGAAGATCGTCGCCGGGAGATCGTGGGCTCGCAGCAAGGGCGCAGCCACCGACGCGTTGCAGAAGTATCCGTCGTCGAAGGTGATCGCAATCGCCCGAGCCGGAAGTTCACCGTCACGAAGCCGTTGTGCGAACTCCGAGAGGGTCAGGACCTCCCGGTGTCGCTGCAACCAGGCAAGCTGCTCGTCGAATCGACTCGGCGACACCGAGAGCGCCCAGGGATCGGAGACCTCCTCCCCGATGCGGTGGTACATCAATACCGCCGGTCGTGGAAACAGCCCGCGAACTCGCCGCCGGGCTCCCGCCATCCGACGTCTGAGTCCCGTCGGTCGCATCCAAGCCCCCGTCCGTGGGTTCACGTCGCGCCCTGCCCGATCTTCAGTGATCGGATGAACCGGTCGCGGATCTCCTCGACCGCGAGGCGGGCCTGCGCCGAGCACTGATCTGCTCGGATCCTACCGCTGGGGCCGAGGCAGTAGTCGAGGCTCTCGACGAGGTCGTCGTCGACGAGTTCGTCCGCAGCGAAGACGACGGGCCAGCCGATCCGTTCGCACTGACGCAAGATCTTTCGGCCGTCGCCCAGCACGTCGATGGAGAGTGTCGGGACCCCGTTCTTGAGGGCGAGCACCGTTCCGTGCAGGCGAGTGGTGATCAGCGCATCCATCCGGCTGATCAGCGCCTCGATTTCCCCCGGTGTCCTCAGACCGGTCTCGTTCGTCTCCAGTCGCGTGTCGATGTGAACCACCGACATTTCGCGAGAGGACACGAGCCGCTCGATCGCAGCGTTGGCCTCTGCCACCAACGCGTCGGGGTACTCCTCGACGAGGCAGACCCCGACGACCGGTGGCTTCGGCCGGCGAGACAGGAACGCCAGGTCCGGATTGACCGTTTCGGAGCTGTCTCGCTCGAACAGCAGGTCGAAGGGCCGCCATTCGTGCAGCGGCTGCAGCATCGACAGGTTCACCCCGACGAGCCGACAGCCACGAAAATGTTCGAGGAACTCGTCCTCGAACTCGCCGTGCGAGAACGGTCCGCAGACGAAGACCACCAGCTCGTACGACGTCGGCTCGGACGTCCGCCAGTCGACGCCGACGAACGGGGGCACGCCTGCGACGTCGCAGTCGTAGCCCGCCGCCTCCAACCATTCGCACGTCAGATCGCGGGTGAGGAGGTCCCCGGCGGTCGCGCCTCCTCCTCGGAAACTGAACCAGCCGACGACGAGGCACTTCGGACGTTCGCCGCCGCCCTCGGTCCGATGTGATGGCCCCGTCGTCATGAGCCTGACCCGCCGAGCGAGAGATGGTCGTCCAGCCGAGTCGTGGTCCAATCGGTGGACAACTTGATCAGCCGACGCTTCCTGCCCATGTCGTCGCCTTCGACGAAGAAGCTCAGTACGTCGTCGTGCAACTCGATCTCCTCGTAGGCCGTTCCGAGCCAGACGCTGATGACGTATTCCCCGGGCACCAGGACAGCTGGCAGGCGACAGGCCACACGGTATCGACCAGGAGAACCGATGTCGGATGGGCCCTGATCGCTCAGCAGTTCACCGATGAGCGCGGTTCCGGTCCGTGTCGCGACGAGGCAGCTGACGTCGAGTGCCGGAACCGCTTCGTTCACCACGACATCGACGGCGATCCATGCATCCGCACGGGTCGTCAGCGTCAGGCTCTTGGTTCCTTCCGCGTCGAGTAGCGACACCGCCACGACCTGTGCCGACTTGGTCTCGTCGGGTTCGAACGTCACCCCGCTCGAGTGCGGAGCCGACGAACCCATGTAGTCATCGATGACCTGCTCGCTGGGCCCGATCCGGCGCACCCGACCGTTGTCGAGCCAGAGCGACGTCGCACAGAGGCGGGCGATCGCGTCGAGATTGTGGCTCACGAAGAGCACGGTGCGGCCGCTGCGCTCGACCTCGTTCATCTTGCCGAGGCAGCGTCGTTGGAAGTCGGCGTCTCCCACGGCGAGCACCTCGTCCACCAACAAGATGTCGGATTCCATGTGGGCTGCGATCGAGAATCCGAGCCGGAGGTACATTCCCGACGAGTACCGCTTCACGGGTGTGTCCATGAACCGTTCGAGACCGGCGAACTCGATGATCTCGTCGAGTCGACTTGTCACCTGACGGCGAGTCATGCCGAGGATCGCCCCGTTGAGATACGTGTTCTCCAGGCCTGTCAACTCGGGATGGAACCCGGTCCCGACCTCCAGGAGCGACCCGATGCGGCCGCGGGTGCGGCAGGTGCCGGCTGTCGGCGTCGTCACCGTGTTGACGATCTTCAACACGGTGCTCTTTCCGGCCCCGTTCGACCCGATGATCCCGAATGCCGTCCCTTCCTCGACGGAGAACGACACGTCGCGCAGCGACCACAGTTCACGAACCGGTTCGGGAGGCGTTCCACGAAGTCGACGTCCGAGCTTCGAGATGGTCTCCCGAAGGTCGGTTCCGGAGCCGTGGTGTTCACCGAGCCGGTAGCGCTTGCTCACGTCGTCGAGTTCGATGGCGTGCGTCATGATCAGATCACGTCGGCGAATTCGCGCTCGCTGCGACGGAAGTGCAACAGGCCGATCACGAATCCGGTCGTTGCGACGCCGCCGGACAGCAGCAGACTGGTGAGAGGTGGCAGATCGGTGTCGACCAGTGCGAACCGAAGCAACCCGAGAGCGCCTGCAATCGGGTTCAGGTAGAGGAGCGTTTGCCACTCACTGGGGACGAACTCGGGTGGATACGCGATCGGGCTGACGAAGAGGAGGAACAGGAGACCGAAGGAGACGAGTGCCATCGCGTCGCGGTACTTCACCACGACCGCACTCAAGAAGTACGCCGGTCCGCTCACCGCGAGGATCAGCACGAACAAGCCGGCCGGCAGACAGACCAGGACACCCAACGGACCCAGTCCTCCGCCTGCTGCCACTGCGACGCCCGTCGCGAGCACGAGGGCCACACCGAGGTCGAGCAACGCCGGCAGGAGCGCCGCGGTCGGTGGGACGATTCGCGGCAACGCTACCTTGGTGATGAGCGACGAATTCGCCAGCAGCGAGCCGGCCCCCGCGGTCAAGCTCGCGGACAAGTAGGTCCACGTCGCGAATCCCACCATCGCGAAGGCGAAGTACGACGGCCCGGAGATCTCGACGGTCCCGAGTCGGTTGAACAGGATGGTGAAGGTGACGGCGCCGATCAGCGGTTGGATGCCCGCCCAGGCAACGCCGAGAAACGCCTGCTTGTACCTCACTCGCAGATCGCGCAGTGCGAAGAAGTAGATCAGCTCGCGATTCGTCCAGACCTGGCGCAGATGCAACCTCTGCCAGCGGCCGGTCGGCGCCGTGTTCACGACCCACTCGTCGTGACTCGGCAGGTCGTGGTCGCGAGCGGTTCCGTTGCTGGGGCTCATGTCTCCTCGTTGCGACCGCTCGGGTCCGACCGCTCGGCCGGCCTCTTCACCCGAAGGGCGTGGATGAGGCTGTACGGGAGATCGTGGTCATCCAGCTCGGCCTGGGTGAGTTCCGGTCGGGACAGCCCGTGCAGGAATGCAATCGCGGCCAGCACGTTGCCGTAGGAGGTGACCTCCGTCTCGAACCCGGCAAAGTGCTCCTCCGCCATGCGACGGAGCGACAGGTGGGTGAAGGAGTAGTGCCACGACGAGCCCCACTCCCCGCTGTCCATGTTGGAGATCCCGGGGACGGTCAGCAGGAGTACACCGCCGGGGGACAGGATCCGTCGGATCGTGCGAAGTGCTGCGGAGAAGTCGTACACGAGATGAAGCGTCTGGGTCAGGATGATGCAGTCGAAGGCGTCGTCCGGGAGGAACGAACCGTCGGAGATGTCTCCGGTGTACGCGGCGCCGTCGACGTTGTCGACGTGGAGCACGTCGGCTCGCTGCACTCGATCGCTACCGAATCGGCGGGTGTACGAATCGTCTCCGATCTCCAGGACGCGACCACGCACATCGGCTTCGTGCTGTTGGAGGAACGACTCGATGTAGTACCGATCGACCGGACCCCCACGGGCGTAGCCGAAATCGGAGGCGAGTGGACGCGTTCGTCGCAGGTCACCGAATCGCACCCGTCCCACTTGGATCGAGGTGAGCCCGAGCGAACGCCGTACCGCTCCGGAGCGGTCGAGTCGGCGGAGGCGCGATCTGACGGACGCCGGCACTCGTTCGTACGCCGAGCGCCGATTCATGACTGTTGCCCCTCGGGGGCCCAAGACGCAGCGACCGGTCGAGATGTGGAGCTCCGGCAGCACTTCAGACGCCCGCCAGGCTCCTGGCGCACCGCCGACCGCGGAGCGCGGGCGAGCAGCTCGCGTCGGTTCATGGTCGGAACGACCATCGTGACGATCGCACTCACCTCTCTTCTCCGATCCGCTCGATGCTTTCAGTCACAGCGGCCCGCTGGGCACCGATTCTGACGGCTGGCACTCAACCATCGGCAACCACGTCGAGAACTTGAGTCGAGGCGAGGATACCAAGCCGACATGCGGAGACGAGTTGTACACGGGTCTGCGGTCCGTTCGGTCGAGGGTTCGTGCGCCCCGCGAGCGGGATCCCTCGCCCGGGCAGACGACGCAGCTCGACGATGGCGACGTCGTCGACGAGCCGCGCGCCCGACCACCGGACCCGAACTCACCGGGCGAGAGCACGTTCGGGCGGCACGGTGTGCCGGTGGGACATCCCTAGAGTGGC
>JBGTIA010000243.1:0-3375 GCA_041745835.1 Ilumatobacteraceae bacterium
GGTCGGCCAGGCCGCGCCGCCCCGGCTGGTGGCCTACCGGCTCCCGGGCTGACCTCGTCCCCACCGTCGCAGATCCGCCTGAAGGGTGTTCGATCGGTTGTGTCCACTAGCTTCCCGGCGATGATCTCACCCCCCAGATCCCGTGTGGCTTTCACCGGCGTGTTCGTGTTCCTCACGCTGACCCTCCTCGCCGCCTGTGGCGACGACGACTCTGCGCAGGCTCCGGATGCCGTACCGGACACCGACGATGGGTCCGACACCACTGCTTCACCACCATCCGAGGACGACGAAATCCCCTCGGCGGACAGTGGTCCGGCAGACAGTGGCCCAGCAGACAGTGGCCCGGCGGAAGGTGCCGGTGAGGAAGACCCTCAGCCGGAGGCACCCGACTACGATTTCTCCGCCGTCTCGCCGATCGTGCAGGACTTCGTCGATCAGGAAGGACTCAACGGAGCCGGCCTCATCGTCGTGCACCGCGACCACGGCGTGATCCATCACGAGCACTGGGGAGTCTTCGACGAGGACCGCATCTCGCTCATTGCGTCGTCGTCGAAGATGGTCACCGCCGGCGTCCTTCTGGCGCTGCACGACGACGAACTGCTCGACATCGATGCGCCCGTGGCGGACGCTGTCGACTGGGGTGCGGCCAACCCGGAGATCACCCCGGCCCAGCTCGTGTCCAACAGCTCGGGTCTCGTCGGTTTGGCGCCGAACCCCGCGTACGCGCCGTATGTGTGCCAGTACGGCGCCGCCGGCACCCTCCAGGACTGCGGGGAACAGATCTTCACCACGACCGCCGATGACGCCGATGTGGCCACCCCCGACACGGAGTTCCGCTACGGCGGCGGCCAATGGCAGGTGGCGGGAGCGGTGGCCGAGGCCGTGTCCGGTCGGACCTGGGCGCAACTCATCGACGAGATCTACGTCGAGCCATGTGGCTTGGACACGCTGGCCTACAACAATCACTTCGGACAGATGAGCTCCGGGTTCTCCTACCCGGAGGCCTTCGACGGCGACCCAGCGACGCTCGAGGCGACGGAGAACCCCAACATGGAGGGTGGCGCTTATGTCACCACGGGCGACTACGGCGAGCTGCTGCTGATGCACCTGCGCGGCGGCATGTGCGGCGACGAGCGGGTGCTGTCGCAGGATGCACTCGACACGCTCCACGCCGACCGGGTCGCAAGCGAGTACGACGGCGGCGCCTACGACGACGGCACCGGTTACGGCATGGGATGGTGGGTCGACCGTGCAACGGGACGGATCAGTGACGCCGGGGCCTACGGGTCGGTGCCGTGGCTCGATCTGGACGACGGCTACGGCGCGTTCCTCGTGATCGAAGACGATGCCGGCACCGGCGGCGAACTCGCTGCGCAGCTCTACGACATCGTCGAGGCAGCCGCCACCCTTTGATCGGACGTGCGGTGGATCACGTGGTCTGACGTCCTGCCAGCGCGTCGGCCAGGTCGTCGAATGCCACGTCGAGGATCTCGCCGATCGTGGGGAACGGTTGGATCGTGCGCTGCAGCACGTCGATCGGCACGCGACCGTCGATGGCGATCACGAGTGCGTGGGAGAGTTCGTCGAAGCTCGGTCCGATGCCGTGGGCGGCCACGATCGTGTTCGTCGAGCGTCGGCCCGCGAGGGCGACGAATCCGTCGGGCAGTTCGTCGGTCATGAAGCGCGGGACCCGCACGCTGGTCTCGGACCACACGATGTCGTCGTCGTCGGCCAGGTCCTCGTAGGTGTCGCCGATCACGAACACGGGCGGGTCGATGAAGATGCAGGCGGGCACCACCGCCTCGCTGTACGAGCGAGATCCGTCGCCGGTCAGGTGGTTCGCCACGACCGCGGCGTGGCGGTTGGCCACATGCGTGTACTGCTGGCGCCCCGCAGCGTCGCCCATGATCCACAGTGATCCCGGTCCGGCGATCCTGCCGTCGTCGCCGACGTCGAGATCGTCGTGGGCGAGACCCAGCGCATCGAGACCGAGACCGCCGAGGTCGGGCGTGCGGCCGATCGCGACCAGAGCGATGTCGGCATCGACGCTGCTCGCATCGGCGAGCTCGACGCGGACGCCGTCGTCCGTTCGAGCGCAGGAGGTGACCTCGGCGCCGTAGACCGTGGTGATCCCCGCCCGCTCGTGACTCGACGCGATGAGGCGGCCGACCTCGGGGTGCAGGTCGTCGGCCGGCCGTTGCGACGTGTCGATCATCGTCACCTCCGAGCCCAGCCCGCTGTACATCTGTGCGATCTCGCTCCCGATCACTCCGCCACCGATGATCACCAGTCGGCGTGGTCGGTCGTGCGCACTGAGCGCGTCCTCGCTCGTCCACATCCGGTCGCCGAGCGTGTCGAGCCCGTCGATGTCGGGGATCACGACCTCGGCACCGATGGCGATCACGATCGCCGCAGCGGTGTACTCCGAACCGTCGGCCACGAGCGTGGTCGGGCCGGTGATCGTGGCCCGCGCCGACACGATCGCGGCGCCGAGTTCGCGGGCGTCCTCACGGTGTTGGGAGTCGTCGAGATGGTTCACCAGCTCGTCGCGGCGCGCAACGGCCTCCTCCCAGGTTCGCCCCGCCCGGACATCGTGGAGCAGACCCTTGCTCGGGATGCACGCGAAGAACGGGCACTCGCCGCCGAGCAACCGGGGCTCGAAGATCACGACGGAGGTGTCGGTGCCGTCGAGTTCGCGTAGCAGCGCTTCCGCGGCCGAGCCGCCACCGATGATCGCTACGTCGAAGTCGTGAGTGGTGTCCGTCTCGGCCGCAGGCATCGCACATCGGTACCCGTCGAGGAGGTCGTGAAACCCGTGTGGTGTTTCGCGGTCTCGCCCATGAGGCATCCTGACGGCATGAACATCTCCGATCTCCGTGACGCCTCCGACCATGCCGCCGACCTGGCGTCGTCGTCGTTCCGACGGGTCTCCGACGTCAAGTTTCCCGATGTGTCGCACTTCGGAGATTCGTTGCCCGACGTCCACATGCCGGACGTCCACTTGCCCGATGCGCTCGACGTCGACCTCGCCGACCTCGCCGGCTCGGCGATCGAGTTCGCCGGCGACATCGCCGGACAGGTCGTCACACAGGGCGGCCGGAGCATCAATCGCGCGATCCGCTACTCGCGTCGCAATCCGAAGGTCGCAATCGGCATCGTCGCCGCGCTCGTCCTCGTCCTCGGTCTGCTCGCCGCGAAGAAGCGCTCGTCGGACCCCTCCCTCGACGACATCAGCTGAAACCGGTACCCGGCACCCCGGCGGTCACGCGTCGGTGTCGCCCGCCCACCACATGGTGCGCTGCGGGAACGGGATGGTGATGCCCGCTTCGGCCAGTGACGCCTCGATCTCGAAGGCGACTTCGCTGCGCGTCGACC
>JBGTIA010000244.1:0-4981 GCA_041745835.1 Ilumatobacteraceae bacterium
CGCGGTCGTCGTGGTCGCCGATCCCGTGTCGACGCCGCGGGCGTATGCGGCTTGCAGCGTGGCGGCATCGAGGACGCCGGTTTCAGGTACGCCGAGGTCGCGCTGGAGTGCCTTGATGGCGTCGGTGACCTCGTCGCTCCAGATGCCGTCGATCGGGCCGGTGTAGAAGCCCAGGTCCGTCAGCAGCCGCTGGATGTCAGCCGTGGTGCTCGTCAGCAACGAGGAATACTCGCCGAGTGCTGCGGTCATGGCGGCAGCGGTCGCCTCGTCCCACACACCGGTGGGCGGCAAGCCGACCGAGGTCTGGAAGGCAGCCAGTGCCGCCTGGGTCTCCGGGGTGTTGATGCCGTTGATCGGCCCGGAGTAGAAGCCGAGGAACGTCAGCGCCTGCTGGATCTGGGTGTACAACGCCGCGGACGCGTACGCCTCCTGCTGGCGGCGGATGTCGGCGATGTTCACGTCGGTGCTCTCGATGTTGGTGGCGACACCACCCTCGAGCATTGCAGTCGTGAACCGTGCGAACGTTGGGTCGCCGTTCTCATCGAGCTGGATCTGGCCCGAGACACCGTCGTAGTTGATGTTCTCGCCGGCGTTCAGCTTCTCGAGGCAGTCGTCGTAGGTCGTGCAGGTGACACCATCGCCGGTGACGTCGATCAACGCCTGTCCGATCGAGTCGGCGTCACCGGCGTCGAGCACCGCAGTCGCGAGCGACAGCATGATGGCGCAGTCGTAGGCCTGTGCGGCGTTGGCGACCTGGCCGTTCGAGTCGTCGGCGTACAGGCGTTCCAGGAACGCCTTGTTCCCCATCGAGCCGAGCGCCTGAAAGCCGTCGACGGCAGATGCGTCGGTCCCTGCGGTCGCGAGATCGGCGATTCGGGGCTGGAAGAACGCGTCGAGACCGATCATCGTGGCGGGATCGACTCCGGCGGTCACGAGCGCCGACAACAGGTTGGCGCCTTCCTCGTAGGTCACCAAGATGCTGAGATCGGGCTGGAGGGCCGTCACCTCCTCGGCGGTGCCCGCAAATGTCACCCGGCGCGGGTTGTAGCCGATCACGGAGGGCTCGAGACCTGCTGACTGCAGGATCGCCGCAAGGCTGTTGCCGATCGACTGGCCGTACGCATCGCTGCGAGCGACGATCGCCACCTTCCACGCAACACCTGGGGCGACCTCGTCGCGTCGGGCGATGATGTTGGTGGCGAGGTAGGTGCTCGTCACATCGTCGGGCAGCACAGTGCGGACCAGTGCGAGCGGATCCTGGCCGAGCGTGGCGCCAGGCAGCGACGCAGACGCGCTGCACGCGGTCGAGTCGAGCGAAGCGATCTCGTCACGAACGGCGATGACGTCGGCTGAACCCGTCGGACCGATCAGGGCCTGCGCCCCGCCATCGACCGCGGCTTCCACGTTGGCGGTGGGTTCGGCGCCGGGCTCGGCGACCGAATTGGTGATCGTCAGCGGTCCTTCCAGGACGCCGCCACCCTCGTTGACGTCGTCGACCGCGAATCCGCTTCCACGCACCTGGCCCTGGAACAGCGTCGCCAACAGCCCGGGCGACGGGGCGAGCAGCCCGAGATCCAATCCCTCGCCGGTCAGCCCCGCCTCGGTGGTCTCAGGCTCGGCCTCCGTGGTCTCCGGAGTCGAACCCTGCGTGGTCGGGCTCGTGTCGTCGTCGTCGCTACTGCTGCACCCGGCGATGACGACTGCGACGGCGATCAGCGCGCCGACCGCTCGAGTCTTCTTGCTTCTCCGCACTGTGGCTCCTGCTGGTACGTCGGCGTCTTCGGATGAAGACAAGAATGTCGCGATCAACGCCAGGGTTCATCACCCTTATGAGGGGATATTCGCGGACGCCAGCGCTCGACGCACCCGCAACCCGACCGGCAAATGTCACACGGTGCCGGGTCAAACGTGACACTTCAGCCGCCGACGACCGGGTGCCACCGGGACGAGGCGGTCCGCCCGGATGAGCAATCCGCCACTGAGCGAGTTCGCCGAAAGGCGCGATCGCTGGCGCCGTCAGCGTCGCATGGAGCGCGAGTCGTGCGGCGTCGACGCCACGGTCGAGTGACCGCATGATGTGCTCACGACAGCTGCTCGATGCGTGCTCGCAGCACGTGCTCGGGCTGGGCACCCACCATGGTGTCGACCAGTTTCCCGTCGCGCATGAACAGCAGCATGGGGATGCTGCGCGCCTCGTAGCGCTGCGCGGTGCTGGGCGATTCGTCGACGTTGACCTTGACAACCTTGAGGGTGGTGGCGAACTCGTTCGACAACTTCTCCAACACGGGCGCGACCATCCGACACGGCCCGCACCAGGGAGCCCACAGGTCGACCAGCACCAGCCGTTTGGTGTCCACGGCATCGCCGAAGTCGACGTCGCCCGCCTCGACGAGCCACGGCAGCGGGCTCTGACACTTCGCGCGGCAAGGTGAGCCCGCTGCAGCGGTCGGCACGCGGTTCTTCGCTCCGTGCGAGGGACAGGAGGTGACACCGTTCCCCACGGCGACGACGCGACGCAGCGGCGCCGGCGGGGCCAGGGCCGATCGTCCCGTCGCCGACTGTCATGTTTGACCCGGCACGGTGTGACAGTTGACTGGTCGACGTGGGGTCTGTGCTCGAACCTGGTCGGCCGATGCGGCAGGAGGTCCGGCGGATTGCCGCTGAGCGACTCGACGAGGCCATCGAACACCTGGACCAGGTGGTGTCCGATCCCGACTATGTCGACCTCGAGACCGCCGTGCACGAGGTGCGCAAGCGCTGCAAGGCCTCCCGCGGGCTCGTTCGGCTGGTCAGGCCGGCACTGGGGGACGAGTTCCGGTCGTTCGACCGTCTGGTCCGCGATGCCGCCCGCGAGCTCTCGACGCTGCGCGACGCCCATGCGGTGTCGAACACCTTCGATGCATTGCTGGAGGGTCGACCGGACGACGTCGCACTGCGTGCCGTGAGCAGCCGACAGGCAGCGATCTCCGCCGACGCTGCGCTCGGCACCGTCGAAACCGACGACCGTCGGATCACAACGGCGCGCTCACTGCTCGTCGACGCTCGAACCGCATCACAGGCCTGGTGGATCCCTCGCGGCTTCGACGCAGGCGAGGCAGGGCTGGCAGCGACGTATCGCCAGGGGCGAACCGGATTGCGGCGAGTGCGAGCCGACCCGACCGACCATCGCGTTCACGACTGGCGCAAGGCAGTCAAGTACCTCTGGTACCAGGTGCAACTCGTTCGCGACGCCGCCCCCAGCGTGCTCGGCCCACTCGGGGATCGGCTCGACCTGCTCGCCGACACGCTCGGCGACGACCACGACCTTGCAGTGCTGGTCGAGCTGCTCGGGGAGCATCCCGACCGCTACGGGACACCGAGCGAAGTCGCGCACGTCCGCGAGTTCGCTCGTGATCGCCAACGCGAGCTGCGCGAGCACGCCATCCGCTCGGGTGCGACGATCTACGCCGAGCCCGACGATGCCTTCGTCCACCGGATCGCCCGGTACTGGCAGCTGACCGTCCACCTCGGCCCCGAAGTACCCGACGTGGCCGAGCCGGCCGACGAACGCGACGCTCCTGAGCGATCGATCGTCGAACGCGAGCGCCGGTTCCTGGTCGACGTCGTGCCCGACCATCTGATCCGCACCGCGGTGGTCGAACTGCGCCAGGGATACCTCGCCTCCGCCCCGTACCGCTCGGTGCGGGTGCGCGACGCCGGACCGGAAGGCTGCACGCTCACGGTGAAGGCGGGCGGCGGTGCCGAGCGGACCGAACTGGAATGGCCGATCGAACGTCGCGAGTTCGACGCTGCGTGGCGCCACACCGAGGGCCAGCGGATCGAGAAGACGCGCCACCGGATCCCGTTCGGCGAGCACGTCATCGAACTCGACGTGTTCGGCGGCACCCTCGAGGGGCTCGTGATCGCCGAGGTCGAGTTCGACAGCGCCGCTGCCATGGCGGCCTTCGAGCCACCGCCATGGTTCGACCGAGAGGTCACCGACGACGGCGCATACACGAACGCGTCGCTCGCGCTCCACGGCCTCCCAGGCGACTGACCCTTCGACCCCCACACCCACCCCCTGCACCCCCACACTCCCACGTTTGCGTGAGGATTCGGGTGGGCCGGTCCACCCGAATCCGCACACAAACGGTTGTGTCAGGTGAGGGCGACCTCGACGAGGGCCTTGTCGAGTGCAGCGAGCGCGAGATCGATGTCGTCGGCCGTCACGGTCAGCGGGGGCATGAAGCGCAGCGTGGTACCGGCGGCGCCAGCGGTCATCGTGATCAGCTTGCCCTCGCGCAGGCAGTGCGACACGATCGCCGACGTGCGGGTGGCCGTGTCGAACTGGGCGGCGACCATCAACCCGAGCGCCCGCACCTGCACGATCGCCGAATGCTGTTCCTGCAGCCGACGCAGGCCGTCGGCGAGTTGCTCGCCTCGATCGTTCACCGCGTCGAGGAAACCGTCGGCAGTCAGCACCTCGATCGTCGCCAAGGCGGCGGCGCACCCGATCGGGTTGCCGCCGTAGGTGCCCCCGTGCGAACCGGTCGGCCACCGGTCGTCGAGTTCGCGACGGGTGCCGAGCGCGGAGAAGGGAAAGCCGGAGGCGATTCCCTTGGCCATGCAGACGATGTCCGGCGCGACGTCGTAGTGCTCGATGGCGAACATCCTGCCGGTGCGCCCGAAGCCGGATTGGACCTCGTCGGCGATGAACAGGATCCCGTGGTCCTTGCACCGTCGATCGATCGCCTCCAGGAACTGGGGTGGCGCCGCGATGTAGCCGCCTTCGCCCAACACGGGCTCGATGATGACGGCGGCCGTCTCGCTCGGCGCCGTCACGCTGGTGAGCAACTCGTCGAACCCTGCGAGCGCCCGCGCCACCTCGTTCTGGACGTCGTCGGCCCGCACGTTCGGATACGGCGCGATGAAGATGCCCGACGGCAGCGGAGCGTGTCCGGCCCGATACACGGTCTTCGACGTCGTCATCGCCATCGCCTGG
>JBGTIA010000245.1:0-2457 GCA_041745835.1 Ilumatobacteraceae bacterium
TCATGAACACGCGACCGGCGGCGGGAACGGAGCGGGTCGTCCGTCCACGGATGGTTCGGAGCCACCCTGGTCGAGGCGGAACGGCGGGTAGTCGTCCGTCATCAGCGCGACGTAGGCGATGACTCGGTACGTCCAGCGCATTGCCCCCATGATCAGGTTGTACAGCCCAACCGGGTAGCGCCCGGTGAAGAGGAGGATGATCATCGCGATCATGAGCACCAGCCCGAGCAACCCGCCGCTGAACACGAGGCGCGCCCCATCGACGTTTCCGACGGTGCCCAAACTGGCTGTCGATGCCCACACGATGAGGAGGTGCGGAATCGCGAGAAGCCATGACTTGACGAGCACGAGACGTCGCGACATGTGCTCCGGGTAGGCGACATCGAGACGTGCTGGATACTCCACAGCGCCGAGGGTGAAGGGCGGATAGCGGTCCGTCCCGAGCACGTTGGTCGCGTAGTACGCCACCCGCCAACTCCATCGCAACACTCCAACGTTGAACTCGAAGATCTTGCGTGGATACCGACCCGTGAACAGGACCGTGAAGAATGCAACCAAGGTGAGCGCGACGAAGGCGACCCAGAAGAACACGAGCACCACGAAGTGAGGGATGGCCAGGAACCATTTCACCAGCCATTTCCAGCGGCTCAGGTCGGGGTCGAGATGGCCCTCGAGGCGCAACGGATAGGCGACGTTGGATGTCTGTTGTGCAGCAGGCTGAGCCGCTCCGATGGGCAGCGGGACAGCCGTGTCAGAGGCCACCTGGGTTCGACCAACGCCGCCGATGATCATCGCCGCTGCCATGGCGAGGAGCACGATGCCGCCGATCACCAGACCGATCCCGATCGGGACGAGATAGTCGACCTGACCGCCGAGCTCGATGTCGGCGACGACGTCGGTTGTCGCATCTGCGTTCATCACCACGATCGCCCAATTGCCGGGCTCGAGGTCCCACGTGACGCCTTGGCTGGCCTCGCCCGATGCCTGGGTGACCCAGAATGCCTGATCCCCAGGAGGTGCTGGCGTGGAGGTCCCACCAGCGTTCTCCCGGCGGTACTCGACCGAGTTTCGATGAAAGTCCACGTCGGTGATGTCGTCGTGTGGAATGCCGGCGAGATAGACCTCCACTTCGGATTGAGGACCGATGCCGACGAACACGGGGCGGGCGTCGGCGTTGTCGACAGTGATCCGAACCGTCGCAAGGTCGCGGTCGGCCCACCAATCGTCGCGGCCTGGCTGACCGAGGTCGATCTTGCCCGAGGTCAGCGCGAAGCTGTCCGTCTCGAACCGCTCGCTGGATGTCGTGAAGAAGCCGGCATCGTCGCGCTGGGTGCCGTACGCCCAACCGAGGGTGGCCCCCGCAGCCAGAAGTCCGAATCCGATCACTGCGATGATCGGCCCCAGGACGAGCAACATGACACGTAGTGGTTTCATGAAGAAACTCCCTCTGTCGTGGCTGATCGCATGTCAGGGAGTTTCCGTTGTCGTGTACTCGACGTTGTCGAGGTCGGGCTGCTGGCCGGCGAGGGTCGCCCGAGCTTCGGGGTCGGCGTTGAGCGTGTCGCGAAGGAACGCAGTGGTGTAATGCGTGACGATGTCCAGGGGTCGCGTGTCCCAGACGGCGTCGGTGCAGATCGCGTCGCGGTAGAAGGAGTTCTCGACCCATGGAAGGTTCTCGCACGGGTCGACGAAGAGAAAGTGGCCTGCGCCGGGAAAGCTGATGAGCGTCTTGTTCTCGCTCGCTGCATGGTCGTAGGTGGGTTTCGCGCCCCACGTGTACGGAGTGCCTTCGTCGATCGTTCCGCCCATGACCATGATGGGAACCTCGAGCTCCGCCAGGCCACGCTGATCGAACAGGTATGCGTCGCCCGCCAACGAGGTCACGGCCGTGACTCGCGGATCTCCGAAAGACGGCCACAGACCGGAGGGGACCTCGTCGAGTTCGGCTCGCATGGCCATGTCCGACTCGTTGGGAATGGGAGCGCAGAAGAAGTTGAGGGGATCATCTGCTGTCAGTGCCGCGCAGCGGGTCTTGTAGGCGGCAAAGTCGAACCGCGCACCGGCAGCCGCGAGCGCGGTGTATCCGCCGTAGGAGTGGCCTACGACAGCGACGTTGTCCATGTCGATCAATCCGGCCAACGGTGCTCCGGGCTCGGTGAGCAGTTCCGCGTGGTCGATGGTTCGATGGATGTCGACAGGCCTGTCGATCAACTCCTTCCAGAATTCGGTGAGTGATCCGTCGAAGTTCTCGTTGTGTTCGGGAGCGAGAACGATGTAGCCCTGTGATGCATAGTGCTCTACCAGCGTGCTGTACACAATCGGGCTGAGCGAGTAGCCATGGGAGAAGACCACGAGCGGGTACGGCCCACCGGTCCCGTCGGGTCGACCGTTCGCCAGCGCTCCACCGACAGCGGTGATCTGGGTGCCGGGCGTGATCTGTTCGTCGAACTTGTTGGG
>JBGTIA010000246.1:0-1634 GCA_041745835.1 Ilumatobacteraceae bacterium
GCCGGTCGCCCCGAGGCCACGTACGCGATCGAGCACGCGATGGATGCCCTCGCCCGCAAGATGGGCGTCGACCCGCTGGAGCTGCGGCGTCGCAACTTCATCCAGCCCGAACAGTTCCCCTACGAGGCCTACACCGGTCTCGTGTACGACTCGGGCGACCACGACAAGGCGGCCACGATCGCCGCCGACCTGATCGACTACACCGCCGTCCGTGCTCGCCAGACGTCACAGAACGTCGAGGGGGCCACGAAGCGACTCGGCCTCGGCGTGTCGAGTTACTTCGAGATGTGCGGCCTCGCCCCGTCGCGGGTGCTGGCATCGCTGAACTACTCCGCTGGCGGATGGGAAGCCGCGACCGTGCGCATCCTGCCGACGGCGAAGGTCCAGGTGGTCACCGGCACCTCACCGCACGGCCAGGGACACGAGACGGCATGGTCGATGATCGTCGCCGACAAGCTCGGTATCGATCCCGCCGACGTCGACGTGTTGCACTCCGACACCGCCATCGCCCCGCTCGGCATGGACACCTACGGCTCGCGATCGCTCCCCGTCGGCGGCATCGCCATCGCAATGGCCTGCGACAAGGTGATCGAGAAGGCCAAGCAGATCGCGGCCCACCAGTTGGAGGCCAACGCCGACGACCTCGAGTACGTCGGCGGCGAGTTCCGGGTTGCGGGCACACCGGCGAAATCCACGCCGCTCGCCGCGATCGCCTTCGCCGCGTTCACCGCGCACGACCTGCCCGACGGCCTCGAACCGAACCTCGAGGCCCAGGTCACCTACGACCCACCGAACTTCTCGTGGCCGTTCGGCACGCACATGTGCCTCGTCGAGGTCGACATCGAGACCGGTGACGTCGACGTACTGCAGTACGTGGCTGTCGACGACTGCGGCAACCAGGTCAACCCGCTGATCGTCGAGGGCCAGGTGCACGGCGGCGTCATCCAGGGCCTCGCCCAGGCGCTCTACGAAGGCGCCGACTACGACTCCGACGGCAACCTGCGCACCTCGACCCTCGCTGACTACCTCGTGCCGGCGGCGAGCGACGTCCCACCGATCACGCTCGGCCACTCCGTCACCCCGTCGCCCACCAATTCGCTCGGGGTCAAGGGCGTCGGCGAAGCTGGCACGATCGGATCAGCACCCGCCGTCATGAACGCCATCGTCGACGCGTTGTCCGGACTCGGCGTCCGCAACGTCGCCATGCCGGCGAGCCCGAACACCGTCTGGGACGCGATCGCGTCCGCCCGAACTTCCTCGTCCGACAACACCAGCAGCCCCGGAGGCACTCAGTGATCCCCGCACCGTTCGACTACGTCCGTGCCGAGTCCGCCGAGGAGGCGATCAGCCTCGTCGGCCAACACGGCGACGAGGCCAAGTTCATCGCCGGTGGCCACAGCCTGCTGCCGATGATGAAGCTGCGACTCGCACAGCCGAGCGTGCTGATCGACATCGGCAGGCTCTCCGAGCTGTCGTACATCAACGACGCAGGCGACCACATCGCCATCGGGGCGATGACGCGCCACATGGACGTCGAGACCTCCGAGCTCCTGAAGGAGCACGTCCCACTGCTCGCCCACGCTGCGGGCCATGTCGGCGACCCGCAGGTGCGCCACCGCGGCACGCTCGGCGGC
>JBGTIA010000247.1:0-10294 GCA_041745835.1 Ilumatobacteraceae bacterium
CAGTCGGACCACCCGGCCTGTCTCTGCGAGTTCGTTCAACGCCCATCGCGGCACGCGCAGGTTCTTTCGTCCGAATCGAACCACGGGGAGTCCGCTGGTCCCGCCAGAAGCGAGGTACTCGTGAGCGAGTTGGTAGCCGAGCTGGCGCCCGATGCGGAGGACCCGAGACGCTTCAGGCACGGTCAGGAGCGGAGACTCCGACGACTCGCTGAACGCATCGGGTGAGGTCATGGACTGACCTACTTACAGAGATGTAACTCCCGATGCAAGCGACCCAATTGCGGTGAACACTGCCGGGCGGCGCACCAGCGGGACGCCACGGTCACCAACGGACAACAGTGGTCACCAGCGGACACAACGGACGGAAAATCGAGTGACCAATGTCACATTGGGCAGTCCGTACTGAAATCTCGGACACGGCTCAAAGCAGCCGCTACCGGCCGCAGTTCATGAACCCGCCGGCGGGACAATCTCGAAGGCGTCACAGTGACGGGGCCTGACCACGCTGAAGTGCGCTCGGTCAAGCGTGGCGATGCGACTTGCTCCCAACCGCTCGGCGATCGCGACGAGACTGGCATCGGTTCCGCCGAGTGGCATGTCGACATACGCATCGACGAGGTCACGGATACGACGCCAGTCGGCAGAGTTCACGGGCTCGACCGTCAGGCTTCCCTCGAGGATTGCGTCATAGAGCGCCGGCTCGGCTCCTGGGCCAAGTTCTCGTGTCAGGAGATACGCGGTCTCGGCGATGACCATCGCAGTCGTCACCAGTGGTCCCGACGCAGTCTCGAGGAGTTCGACACAGGCTGAGTGGTGGCGATCGGAGCGATCCGCCGCAGCGACCAGCGGACCAGTGTCGACGATCAGCACGACTCAGTCACGGCCAAAGCCGTCATCGAGCAACTCCTCGATGCGGTGACTGATGCCGTGCTCACTCGCGCCAATTCCGACGAACGCGAGATGTCGACGACCGGTCGTACTCGCAACCTCGGGAACATTGTCGATGAGCACCCCGGTGGCGAACTCGTCGACGCTGACCCCACGCGCAGCGGCTGCCGCTTCCAAGCGACGAGCCACATCGTCGGGAACGTTCACGATCATCGACATCACACCATCTTACGCTCGGCGATGCAGCGCTGGAGTTCGGATCGACTCACAGTGCGACGGCGTCTCGACGAAGCGGTGCTCATGCGCCAGTCTGCGATCTGCCGGCCGACGGGATCTGCGCTTCACGCTCCGTACAGGCCGGCGATCTTGTCGGCGCTGTCTCGTCGAACGGCTTGCGGGACCCGAGAGTAGGTGTCGAGCGTGACGGCGATTGCGGAGTGCCCGAGTTGCTCTTGCACCACCTTGGGATGCACGCCTGCTTCGAGCGCCAGCGTCGCCATCGTGTGGCGGGTGTCGTGCAACCGGATCTTCGGCACACCCGCCGTCTCGACGGCCTCGGCGAACAGCTTCGTGAATCGCTGCGGGTGGTACTCGACCCCCGCCTCGTCGACGAAGAGGTAGCCGCTGTCGGTCCATGCCGGACCGAGGCGCAACCGCTCCTCACGTTGGCGTCGGAGATGGTCTCGAAGGGCGACGACGGTTGCCGGCGCGAGTAGCAGTTGCCGATGGCTCTTCGCCTTCGGCGCGGCGATCACCTCTTCGTAGTTCGCGGAGGTTCGTTGCTGGGCGACCGTGAGCGTGCCAGCGTCGAGGTCGACGTCGCTCCATCGCAGGCCTGCCAACTCGCCTCGGCGCATGCCGGTGTGCAGCGCAAGGGTCCACAGTGCGACGAGCCGATCGTCAGACAACGCGTCGAGGAACTGGCGTGCCTCCGCTGCCGTCCACACGCGTTGTTCCGGTGTGGTGCCCTTCGGCACGCGCACCGATGACACCGGGTTGACGAAGATGAGGTTCCAACGCACCGCGTCGGCCAGGGCGCGGTGCAGGACGCGATGTGCAAGCTTGACGGAGTTCGTGGCGAGTGGTCTGCCGTCTTGGCGTCCCGACGTCAGCAGCACGCCATGCCATCGCTTCACGTCGAGGGCCGACAACTCGCCGAGCCGCTTCGATCCGAGGTGCGGATTGATGTAACGCCGAACCGCCTGGCGATAACTCACCCACGCCGTCAACGCCACTTCGGTCTTGACGCCGTCGAGCCACAGTTCGAGGAAGTCGCGCACCGTCGTGCGAGACGGAGCGACGAACGTTCCGCGCTGCACACCGGAGAGCGCATCGTTGAGCGCGGCCTGTGCCTCCTTCTTCGTACGGAAGCCACCAATCTCGCGTTGGCGTCGCTTCCCGACGTCATCGAAGCCGAGATCGAGCCGGTAACTCCACGTTCCCCCGTCGGTTCGAGGCTTGCGAACGCTCCCTCGCATGCCTCGATCGTAGACGATTCTGTGGGCATATGTGGGCAATCCGTGGGTACGGAGCCGATTCGGGCGATCCAGGTCAGAGCCGAAATGGCCTCTGAACTGGCCTTTCACTGGAGCCGGGTACCGGGATCGAACCGGTGACCTCATGATTACAAATCAAGCGCTCTACCAACTGAGCTAACCCGGCGGGGCCTCAGGAATTGGAAGAGGACTACCCTCGATACTACGTACGGGGAAACCCGACCAACGCCCGAACCAAGGCACGAGTCTAGGCCGAGGGCGCTTCAGCGTTGACAGTGTCGACTCGACTGGTGGCGTCAATTGGCCGCAGGTCCCCAACCCGATGGCCACGGTCGTCCACCAGACACGTGCTCCGGCTCTGCTCTTGGCTCTGCGCCCGGAGGTTGTTGGCAGTAGTGCCGTCGTCGTTTGAGGCAATAGGCCGGGCGGTGAGCGCCCAGGCTCAGAAGTCCTCGGTGCTATAGCCCTCAGGTGAGGAGATCTCGCTCAACGCCTCCTTACGGATCTGCGCTTGGAGGCGTTCGCCGATCTCTGCCCGCCTGGCCAGCTCTAACACGACTTCGGGATCGAATCGTTCAGCGCTGGCCGACGCGCTGTGCAGGCGGGCGGACAGTTCGGCGACTGTCGCATCCCGAAGTTCTGGTTGCGTGCCAAACATGTCAGCATCGTAGGAGTCGGCCACAGCGTGCGCCGCTGAGTATCGCCCATCGCGCTCGGCACCCGACTCGACCAGGCATCTCTCCGGTTCGGTAGCGAAGAAACCCCGCCGTTGGCCGAGCTGTCAGGCGACCGCACGAAGGCCGTGACGAGGCTGCTTGGCCACTGCGTGATGGTGGATGGCGAGGCTGTTGGTGAGGAGGCCGAAGCCGAGCAGGTCGAGGAGTTGGCGTTGCCAGCCGAGGCTGGTGGCGCGGTCGACGAGCAGGGTTCGTTTGAAGTTGCTGTTGAGACTTTCGCTGTCGTTGCGGAGGCCGTAGAGAACAGCGAAGTCGTCGTCGCTGGCGGGGATGAGCCGGAGTTGGTCGGGTCGGCTGTGGTCACCGGGGCGTTGGGCGTGGGGTGAGACGAGCAGTTCGATCTCGCCGTGTTCGCAGGCGATGGTTGCGATGAGTGTGAAGTGGTAGGTCCCGTCGCGGCGTCGGGCGCGTTTGATCTGGCGGCGTTGGGCGTGTTGCACGGTGACGAGTTCGCCAGCCTCGTCGTGGTCGATTTCGGCGAGGGCTCCGTCGACGGCGGCGATGGTGTGGGAGCAGGTGCCGCCGGGGCGGTCGTGGGTCCACACGCCGATCGGGAGGGTGCGCACGATGCGGTCGGTGGTTTCTGTTGCGGCGCGCGCGGAGTGGACCTTGTTGATCACGACAACACCGAGACGGCTCATCAGTGTTTCGTGGTGGGTGCCGCGGAAGGCCCCGTCGTAGACAACGGCTTGGATGCCGGGGCCAGCCACGGCGTGGACTCGTTGGATGAGGTTCACGGCGGTGGCGGCTTCGCGTCCGGGTTCGTCGACGCGTCCGATGGCGAGCACGATGCGTTGGTGGGGTGCTTGGTGGCGGACGTTGACGGTGACGAGGTTGTTGCCGCGGATCTTTCCGTCGTGTCGGTGATGGACCGCTGCGTCGGCGTCGATGCGGCGGCTGCCGGTGTTGTTGCCGGGTGTTCGTTTGTAGATCGGCCGCACGATCGTGCCGTCGCCGTAGATGGTTCTGGTTCGGTCGGGATGGCTGAGCGAGCCGCTGCCTTTGGGGTCGAGCAGGCCGATGGTTCGGGCGTCCCCGATGGCGTGGACCGTATAGGCGTCGATCACTTCGTCGAACAGTTCGGTGTCGGCGCAGATCAGGTTGCGCAGATACCGGTAGTGCTCGAAGCCCATCGGGATCGGCCGTACCGGATCGATCGGGTATCCAAGCGCCGTTTGTGTGTGCTGCGCGGTCTGGACGAGGTGGTCCCACAAGCCGGGTGTGTTGTTGAGTTCGGCGTCGAGTCTCGAGCTCGACGCCCAGACCCGGATCCATGCTGCGTACGCGAAGAATGTCCATGCCGGGTAGGCGCGGCGCCTGCCGGTTGCAGAGTCGGGGATCATGTCGCCGAGATGGAACACCGCTGGCGTCGAGACTGCGGCGGTCATGCGTTGGTGGCTGGTTGCGGGCCCGACGCGACGTTTGCGTGCTGGGACGATCATCGTTGAGCCTCCAAGGCGATGCGAGTGCGTGTCCAGTCGAGGCCGATGCGGGCGGCGGTCGTGTCGAGTGATGCGAGGCCGAGCATGGCTGCGACCTGGTCGAGGGTTGCGCCGTTGTCGAACGCAGTCCTGCCGGCCCAATGTCGAACGGATGCCGGTGAGATTCGTGGCTCGAGTGCGATGTGGGCGGCGTCGAGGATGTCGGCGATCTGTTGGCAGGTTCGCGACAGCGGGCTGTTCGACCCGGTCTTTCCGCCGCGTCCGCGGTAGGTGATGGTGTCATCGAGTTGGTACTGGTGCTGGGCGAGGTGGCCGGCGACGGTGGCGCGTCCCCAGCCGGTGAGGGCCACGCTGCGCTGGTGGAGGTTGCGGGTTCCGGGCAGCTGAACGGTGGTTGGAGCATGCGGGTCGTCGAGTGATGCGATAGTGACGCGTGGGATCTCGCCAGTGGTCGCGCCGGCTTCGGCGAATGCCCAGGCGACCGCTCGACGAGGCACCGCCTCACGGCATAGCGGGTTCACGCTGGCGAAGGCGCGACACAGACGAACCTCGGCATCGCTGAGCGGCCGCGCATACCTGCGCCCTCCTGTGCCGAGAATGACGTCGAGGGTCGGATCGCCCACGGGATGACCGAGCGCCCGTAGTTCGCGGTAGACGGCGCGGATCGTGGTGCGCCGGAACCGGCTTGTCGCCGTCGCCGGAGTTCTGCCGCCGCGTCCGATGGCGGTGATGAAGCCGTGCGCCTGGTCACCTGTGACCCCGCCGAACGACGTGACCCCGGCTCGCTGGAGACGCCGAACGAAACGGCGAGCGACCTCAGCCATTCGCGCTGTCGTCGCGGGCGCGTGCCGCAGTTGCCAGGCTCGAATGACTGCGTCCAAGTCCTGATCCAGGCTGCCGTTGGTCATGCTGCCTCCAACCCGTCGAAGCCGTTGAGTTCGTCGAATGCGTCAGCAACGTCGAGCGCGTCGGTCGTTGAGCACAGCTCGTGGAGTTGCACGAACACGCAATCGCTACCCAATGCGAGTAGCCCGCGACATATCTCGGTCACTGACCGATGAGAGACGGAGTGGCCGTCGAGCAGGCAGGCGATCAGGTGCCGGAACTCGTGCATGCACTCGCCGAGCAGGTCAAGCTCGTAACAGCTGCGCTGCGACGCCCACCACGCCACCTGCTGCGCGCCCCACATCACATCCGCAAGAGCTGCCGGATCAAGCTCCAGTAGCGCGTCATCGATCAAGTCCTCGAAGTCGGGGCCTTCTACGCGACGGCACACCTGTGCCAAGGCGTGAGCGAGACGGTGGGCGAGGCGGTTGTCGTTCTCCATGCCATCAGGGTTCCCGACGGGGGTCGCATCACTGCTGCGTCGCCCACCGGACCTCGGCTCACCAGCACGTTCCCCAGCCGACTGGCGGACCATCGGCAAGCCGTGTTGACCACGTCCTCTCGGTGGCGTGCCGTCGACGGTCCGCCGGTCACGGCCGGGACGGGTTGTCGGATTCTTCAGTTGTCAAAGTGAGTCCCGGTCGCCGACTTCATGCACCGGGTGAGCGGACAACCACATTGTCCGACTCACGCCACTTGGCGCAGTCAGCACCGGAACGGAGGGCCGGCACCCGGGGAGCGACGCGGCGTCGTGGCGAAAACCCTGCGCGGCCACGCACCGGTCCCCACCCCTCAGCCGGGGTCCAGTAGCTTCTGGGCGACCACGAGCGAGGACGGGGCGAGTATGGCGAGCGACAGCGAGAACTGGACCAGGGCACGACTGATTCCGGTGTCGGGCATCGGTTCGGAGAAGGAAGCTGAAACCCGGGCGGCCTCGGCCGTCCTGGCTGTGCTCTCGATCGCACGGGACCTGTCGGTGGCGCTGTTCTCACCGATGGGCGCTTCGAGGGCGGCGAAGGCCACCGTCGAGACGTTCATCGAGCCGCAATTCCCGCTCGATGGCAAGAAGATCCGCCCCGACGGTCTCATTCGCATCGCCTTCGGCAAGTCCGAGTGGATTGCCCTCGTCGAGTTCAAGACCGGCGATGCACACCTGGAGGCAGACCAGATCAACGCCTACTGGGAGATCGCACGCCAGCAAGGATTCGACGCTGTGGTGACGATCTCGAACGAGATCTCCGCCTCACCTGGAACACATCCCACCGAGGGACTGCGGGTCAGGTCGAACTCGAAAGTGCAGGTCCATCACATCTCATGGACGGCGCTGCTCTCGACAGCCGTCATGTTCAAAGCGCACAAGGGCGTCGAAGATCCAGAGCAGGCGTGGCTCGTCGGCGAACTGATCCGCTACCTCGAGCATTCGGCGTCCGGGGCCATGGCCTTCGACGACATGGGACCGAACTGGGTCGACGTGCGCGACGGCGCTCGTGACGGCGCGCTCCGCAAGACCGACGCAGCCGTCCAAGACATCGCAGTCCGCTGGGATCAGCTCTTGAGGTACGCGGCACTTCAACTCGGGGCCCGGATCGGCCAGGACGTACAGGCCGTGCTGAGCCGAGCGCACTCGGACCAGAAGGTCCGTCTCGCACACTCGATTGACGCCCTGTCATCGAGCCGACCACTCGACGGAGTGCTACGTGTGCCAAACACCATCGGCGACATCGAGATCTCGGCAGACATCAAGGCCCGTCGCATCACCGCAGGGGTGACTGTCCCTGCACCGGAGGACCGTGGAGGGCGGGCCCGGTGCTCGTGGATCCTCGGACAACTCCGCGACGCCCCTCCCGGGCTCGTCATCGAGGCCTACCCGAAGAACGCTCGAAGCCCCTACACCGTGACTCTCTCTGATGCGCTCGGGAATCGGGATCTGCTGTTGGGACCGGAGAAGCGCGACCCAACGAAGTTCCGCTTGCTCGTCACCCAGGAGATGGGGGCCGGTCGCAAATCGACTCGGAAGCCGGGCTTCATCGACTCCATACTCGGACTGATCGAATTGTTCTACGGGTCCGTGGTTCAAAACCTGTCCGGCTGGACCCCGAAGGCTCCCAAGATCAGTGCACCGAAGGCAATACCTGCCGTCGTGGACGATGACCACGAGGACGTCGAACCAAGAGACAATCCGCCGCCGGTGTCCGATCCTTCGTCACCGCCACCATCGGCCTTCACCGTGCCGGTCGTCGAATGGCGCTGGACCCCGCCCGAGTAGCAACCCGCCACAGCGGGCCACCGGCCCAGACGCGCTCGCTCGGCACCGCAGTAGGGCGGTAGGGCGGCTATATCCGACAAAGTGCAGTGCGCTGCTTGGGCCGATATCGCACGCGGGGCTGATGCTCGGGACCGGATTATGGAGCGCACGATATGTGTGTCGGAGTCCAGCAGGGTGACCGAAACGGGAGGGTCGGCTGGTCTTCGCGTCCGGTAGCGTCCGATCTGTCCGAAGGAGCTTTGTGAAGTCGAACCTCACATCCTGAACCGACCGGGTCGAGTTGCGCCTCGACTCGCCGGCGCCACTGTTCAGTTCATCGACATCACGAAAGGACCACACCGTTGACCAACCTCGACGTTCGCGCCGCCACGCCGGCGGACACTGACCACATCAAGCAGCTCGCGCTCGACAACCACATGTTCGAATCCGACGAGATGGGCGTCTTCGACGAAATGCTCGCCGGTTTCTTCGACGGCACCCTCGACGACCACCACTGGATCGTCGCCGCCGACGAGGACAGCGGCGCAGTTGCTGCTGCGGCGTACTACGCACCCGAACCGTTCGCGGATCGGATGTGGAACCTCTACTTCATCGCGACCGCCCCCGAACATCACGGCTCCGGAACCGGGACGATGCTCATCGAGCGCATCGAAGCACATCTTCGCCACCTCGGCGATGAAGCAGCCCGAACGTTGATCGTCGACACTTCCAGTGTCGACGACTACGAACAGGCGCGTGTGTTCTACACCCGACGCGGATTCGTCGAAGAAGCACGTCTCCGAGACTTCTACGGACCTGGTGACGACAAGGTCACCTTCTGGAAGCGTCTCAGCGACTGAGGTCTTGGTCGGCGCCGGTTCACGAAACCGGTAAGGCGATCGGCTCGTCGGTTGGTGATCTGCGTGGGCGAAGTGTGCCCGAGGTGCCCGACGTCAGGTCAACGAGGTACTGCTAGCAATCTCGTGCTGCATGACGTTCGCCTCGGTGATGGTCGCCTGTTGGTCATCGCTTGGCCCCGATCCACGGAACGCCTCGACGGACTCGGCCGAATCCCATTGCTCGAAGATGTTGATTCGATCCGCCTCGAGCGGGTCTGCTGACAGATGGAAGTCGATGCAGCCGGGGGCCGAACGACCCGCTCGAATGACTCCCTCGCAATCTTCGAGATAGCTGGGGCGTTGGTCGGGATTGACCCGGAGAAAGCCTGCAACGATGATCATCAGCCGTTTCTAGCATCGTTCACTGCTGCGCGGAGTTGGGATTCTCGGGCACTCGGCTCGGGCCGGAGTGTGCGTGTTCGCCCATTCATGTCTTGGTGATTATTGCGATCGGTATCGAGCGGCCCGTCGGTTCTCGATGGCGGATCGAGGGCGATGGATTCGCCGGGCCCGCAGTCGTATCGCCTCGGTTCCTATCGCGTCAGGGAGCTTGGGTGGGGTCGTTGACTCGGCCGAGCGGTCGCCCGCCTGCAAGTCGAGGCGTGCGGCAGGGGCGGAATGCCCGGCTTTGGTGGAGACGCCAGACCGACCGCTCAGCATCGCTGCGTTATCTTCGACGCCATGGACGATCCAAAGGTCGAGTGGGATCCCTCGTTTGTCGACCCCGAAGGAACTGCTCGCAAGTCGAGCCGCCGCGTTTCGAGGCGGCGGTACCACATCCCAGCAGTCCTGCATGGTCGATCTGGATGACAGGAGCCATCGCCCGGCGTATCGGCGGTGACCGCCTTCGATTCCTGTTTCGGCTGGCTTTGCTGGCCGGGCTGATCGCAGTTGGTCTGGCTGCTTTCCGATAGGAAAGCAGGTGGGGCTCTCAGGGGGTCAGGACAGAGCGGGCTGCTCGAGGCGCTTCCAATGGCCGATCCGACGTAACTATGCAGTGCGAGACTTGGCCCGAGCGTGCGGGTCATCGCTCGGACCGGAACCGGATTATCGAACGGCGATAGCGAGCGATGCGGCGTTGCGGTGGCCCTACTGTCCACCGTCGACCGGATGCTGGACGACGAAGATGCCATCAGCGTCACCGCCGGTCGCGCATTGGGCTACGTCGCGTATCAGCCGATCGTTGATCTGGGAGCAGAACGAGTGCCCAAGGTTGAAGCGCTCGCACGGTGGGATCACCTGGTGCGTCGGCGTTCGTCCGACGCTGCTGGTTTCAGTCGTCAATCCGCTCGCACCAGGGGCAGTGTTCACTATTGCGACCTCCCGAGTTCGTCGACGTGTCGTGGGCCGGGGTGTGACCACACGCTGCGGTGCTTCGGGCAATCTCGGGCTAGCTGGCTTCGCCGGAGGCGACGAAACGCGCCACGAGGATGGCGACGTCATCGATGTGGACTCCCGTCGGCAGCAGCGTTCGATAGAGATGGTGTGCGAGATCAGCATCTGGCGGAACGGAGCGAGCTGCCGCTACGAGTCGGGCGAAGCCTTCTTGTAGGTCTTCGCGACGGCGTTCGATGAGCCCGTCGGTGTAGAGCACGAGGGTGTCGCCAGGCAAGACGTGTCGGCTACTGAGGCCGTAACGGTGTGTCGGGTTGTGAACGCCGAGTGGTGGGCCGTGAGTTTCCTCGAGCAGTTCGACATCGCC
>JBGTIA010000248.1:0-9294 GCA_041745835.1 Ilumatobacteraceae bacterium
TGGCGGCCTGATCGTCGACCAGCGTGACGAACCACTCGGTGCGCGGGAGTTCGGCCGCCACGGCGACACCGGCGATGGCGGCGGCGATGTCGTCGCCGGGTTCGATCGCGAGCAGGACGCGGCCTCCCGACTCGGCGACACGCTCGATCTCGGCGGCGCAGTCGGCATCGAGACGTCCCGTGACGAGGAGGGTGTCGTTCCAGTGCTCAACGGCCATTCGGGCGACCCTACTCAGCGCCTCAGATCGGCGCTCGGTAGTGCTCGAAATCCCTGGTCAGCGATGATTTCGAGCACGACTGTACTTGCGAACAGGTCGCAACTAAGGTCCCAACATATGTCGTCGACACCCTCCACTCGGACCAGGACGCCGTCGTCGAGGCGACGCATGGTCGCATGCGCCACTGCGCTGGCGGTCGTCGCCGCTGCATGCGGCAGTGACGAATCGGGTTCCGACGAGAGCGGTGATGCCGCAGCGTCGGAGTCGCAGTTCCAAGTCGTGACGACCGTCGCTCCGATCACGTCGATCGCGGCGAACGTGATCGGCGACTGCGCGGAGATCGTCGGCATCGTGCCGGAGGGAACCAACTCGCACACCTTCGAGCCACCACCGTCGGCCGCCGAGGTGATGACCACCGCGGACGTCGTCTTCATCAACGGGCTGCAGCTCGAAGAACCGACCAAGGCCCTGGCAGAGACCAACGTTGCCGACGGCGTGAGGGTGATCGAACTCGGCGACCGGACGATCGACCCGGAGCAGTACAAGTACGACTTCTCGTTTCCCGAGGACGGTGGCAAGCCGAATCCCCACCTGTGGACCGATCCCACCCTGGTGAAGGTGTACGCCGACATCATCCGCGAGACGATGATCGCCGAGTTGCCCGAGTGCACCGATCAGCTCGACGCCAACTACGGCCAGTTCGTGATCCTCGTCGACGAGTTCGACGCGGCGATTCGCGAAGCGTTCGACACGATCCCCGAGGATCAGCGCAAGCTCGTCACCTATCACGATGCCTACGCGTACTTCGCAGACACGTACGGGTGGAACGTGATCGGGGCGGTGCAGCCGGCCGACTTCGGCGACCCGACGCCTGCCGACGTCGTCGACCTGATCGAGCAGATCGAAGCCGAGCAGGTGCCAGCGATCTTCGGCTCCGAGGTGTTCCCGTCGCCGATTCTCGAGCAGATCGCTGCGGAGACCGGTGCGGTGTACGTCGACGACCTGCGTGACGACGATCTTCCCGACGGTCCCGGTGATCCCGACCACTCGTGGCTCGGGTTGATGAAGTTCAACTTCATCACGATGACCGAAGCGCTCGGCGGCGACGCAACTGCGCTGCGCGAGTTCCCGGTCCGCAACGTGGCTCGCGACAACGCCGAGTATCCCCAGTGACGGAGACGTGACCTGACTGCGACCGCCAAGCCCGAGTTGCCCGGCACTCCCGAGTTGGCCGGCGGACTGATCGTCGTCGACGACCTCACGGTCAACTACGGCGGCGGCCCGCCCGTGCTCATCGACGTCGATCTCACCGTTGAGCCCGGTGACCTGATCGGCGTCGTCGGCCCGTCGGGATCGGGCAAGTCGACGCTGCTCAAGGCGATGCTCGGAACCGTCGCTCCGGTGTCGGGAAGCGTACGACGGGCTCCCGGTCTCGCCGTGGGCCTGGTGCCGCAGGTCGAGACGATCGACTGGAACTTCCCCGTCACGGTCGCAGAATGCGTCGGCATGGCCCGCGCTCGCGGGTTGCGAACGCCGTGGATGACGCGCTCCGAGCGCGCCGGGATCGCGGACGTGCTCGATCGGCTCGGGATGAACGGACTCGGAGGCCGACACATCCGTGAACTCTCCGGTGGCCAGCAACAGCGTGTCTTCCTCGCACGGGCTCTGTTCACCAACGCCCAGGTCATCTTCCTCGACGAGCCGACGTCCGGTCTCGACGTGCGCACGAGACACGACGTGCTCCACCTGCTCGGCGAGCTGAATGCCGACGGACTCACGATCGTGTTGACGACGCACGATCTGAACGGCATCGCCGCCCACCTCCCCACGGTGGTGTGTCTGAACCGGTCCGTGATCGGCGCCGGGCGCCCCGACCAGGTGTTGGTGCCCGACGTACTCGAACGTACCTACGGGTCGCCCATGGAGGTGCTCGAACACGGCGGGATGCGTGTGGTGGTCGATGCGCCGATCGACGGCAACGTGACGCCGTTGCGGCGATCACGGGCGGCCGGCGGGGGAGGCGCGAGCGCATGAGCTGGGACGAACTGCTTCGACCGTTCGAATTCGAGTTCTTCCGCAACGGGGTCTACGTCGCCACCATCGCCGGCGCGCTCTGCGGGGTCGTCGGGTGCTATGTCGTGCTGCGCAACATGAGCTACATCGGCCACGGCCTGTCGCATTCGATCTTCGGTGGGTACGCCGTCGCTGGGCTCATCGGCGTCAATCTGTTCCTGGGAGCAGGCATCTGGGGTGTGGTCACCGCCCTGGCAGTCGGCGGGATCGTGCGTCGCCGTCCCATCGGCTCGGACGCTGCGATCGGGGTGGTGACGACCGCGTCGTTCGCGCTCGGCCTCGCACTCGTGCAGCTCTACGGTTCGCCGGGCAGGAACGCAGATGCGCTGCTGTTCGGCAACGTGTTGGGCGTCACGACGGCCGATGTCTGGTTGATCGTCGGCGTGGCGCTGGCGACCGCTGCGGTGATCTTCTTCTTCTACCGGTCGTTGTTGTTCACGACGTTCGACACGCAGGTCGCTGCCGCCACAGGCGTGCGGACGGCCTGGATCGACGCGCTGCTGATGGTCGTGCTGTCCGCCACGGTGTTGGCGACGATGAACGTGATGGGCGTGACGTTGATCGCCGCCGCGCTCGTGGTGCCCGCCGTGGTGGCGCGCATGCTCACCGACAGTTTCGGCAAGATGCTGGCGCTGTCCGGGGTGATCGGCGCCGTCAGCGGGTTCGTCGGGATGAACGCCAGCTACCACCTCGACGTTGCGTCGGGCCCCACGATCGTCTTGACCTCGGCGAGCTTCTTCATCGTCGCCTACGTCGCCGGCGGCCAGCTCCGCCGCCGCGCCGGCGCCGTCGCCCACGCCCACTGACACCGCGCCTCGAACCCCAGCCATCCGTGAGCGATGAGCGAAGTGACGGGATTCGGGCGGTTGGCTCATCGCCTCCGGCCTGCCTGCGGGGGTCTCAGGCGGCTCGGAGGGCCGCCATCACGGCGGCCCAGCGATCGGGGTCGCTGGCGTACGGCGCGTAGAAGCTGACGCGCTGGATGACGTCGCCGTAGCGCCGCGACAGTTCGAGAGCGATGTCCTCGGGAGCGCCGACGACGGCAAACGTGTTGAGGATCTCGTCGTCGATCAGGGTGCCCATCCGCGCCCACTCGCCCTGCTTCGAGAGTGCGTTCAACTCGTCCTGCAGGCCGCCCCAACCGTGGATCTCGAGCACGTTGCGGTAGGCGGGCGTCGAACCGTAGAACGCGATCTGCTGACGGGTGGCCGTTGCTGCCGCGTCGAGTTCTTCGTCGTTGTTGCCGGTGACGACGAACGAGGGGCCGACGATCTCGAAGTCGTCCATCGACTTCACCGCCTTCGCACGCCCGCGTTCGAGCGCCGGGATCGTGACCTCGCGCAGGTACTTCTCGGTGGTGAAGCCGTGGCAGAGGAAGCCGTCGCAGACCTCCCCGGCGACCTCGGTCATCAACTCGCCGACGCCGGCGAGGAACACCTTCGGCAGACCGAATCCCTCGAGGTCGGACGCGGCTGGGGCGAAGAACGGCGTCATCAGCGTGTGGGTGTAGAAGTCGCCACGGAACTCGAGCGGGTCGCCGGTGAGCCACGTGTTCCAGATCGCCCGCATGGCGAGGACGAACTCGCGCATGCGTGCTGCCGGATGGCTCCACTCCATCGAGAAGCGCTTGGTGATGTGCGGCTTGATCTGACTGCCGAGACCGAGAATGAACCGGCCCTGCGAGTACGCCTGCAGGTCCCACGCCGTGTTGGCGAGTGTCATCGGACTCCGCGCGAACGCCACGGCGATCGACGTGCCGATCTCCAGTCGTTCGGTGTGCTCGGCTGCCAACAGCAACGGCAGGAACGGATCGTGCGACGTCTCCGCCGTCCAGGCGCCCGCGTATCCGGCCGCTTCGACCTCCTGTGCGTTCTGCGCCACCCTGCGCAGGTCCGTCCCGATGCTCCCGTCGACCTTCATCGAGCCCGACCGTAGTTGCCTCGCGGTCGCCACGACCCGACCGGAACGGAGTGAGTTCCCCGCGCCCGGGTCCCGCGGGACATACCTGGACCTCCTGAGACCGGGGGCTTGCGGACGCTTGGTTCCCGGAGTCCCGGGCGCGGGGAACCGAGCGCCTCAGTCCTGGTCGCGGAGGAAGGCCTGGATCTCGTCGGCGAGTTCGTCGCCGGATCGCAATTCCATCGCAGGACCCGGTGTGGCCTCGCCGTCGATCGAGGCGTCGTAGAGCTCCTCGAGCTGACGCAGCATCCCGAGGTGCTCGGCGTTGCCGTCGATGCTCGTGTCGATGCGTTCACGCTGCGGAACGACCGCGGCGCGCAGATCGTTGGCCGCCACTTCGATGCCGGTCACCTCGGTGAGCCCGTCGAGCAGTGCGATCGATGCCGCCGGATACGGCATCGCGGCGACGTAGTGGGGGACCTGCACCCAGATGCCGAGCGTGGGGATCCGGCGTGCGTGGAGCGCGTGTTCGAGTGCTGCGGCCATGCCGGCGGGGACGTCGACCGAGCTGCGGGCGAACGTGACGCTGGCGAGCATGTCGGTGGACGGCGACGAGCACGACAGTCGTGGGGTGCGGGTGTGTGGGGCGGCGAAGGGATACGCACCGAACGCGATCATCTTGGTCACCCCGAGTTCCACCGAGATGTCGCTGATCGCCCGTGCGAACCGATGCCAGGCCATGTCGGGCTCCGGCCCGGTCAGGACCAACACGTCACGTCCCGACGACGAGCGGCCGGCACGCAGTTCGATCGTCGACCAGACCAGGTCCGTGTTGAGGCCGTCGCGCAACTCCATCACCGGGCGGCGTGCTCGGAAGTCCACGAACGTGTCGTCGTCGAAGCGCAGAATCGGGCTCGTCTCACATTCCTTCGACAGCGCGTCGGCCGCGGCAGCGGCTGCACCAGCGGCGTCGATCCACCCCGTCAGCATCACCACGAGCACGGGTTCGTGGAGCATGGGCTCATCGACCAGCCACTCGTACGCGCCCTGCGGGTCGATCATGCCAGCGCGTCCATGTACTTCTCGGCGGTGACAGCGGCCTGTTCGACCTGGAGCTTGAACGGTGCAAGCTCCTCGGGCGGACGATCACCGAGCGCACCGCCCAGGTACCGGGAGTACACACCCTCGATGATGCAGGCCAGCTTCCAGAAGGCGAACGCGACGTAGAAGTCGAGCTGCGAGAGGTCGCGGCCCGACACCTCGGCGTACCGCTCGGCGAGCTGACGACGATCCCAGAACCCCGGCGCCGACGTCGACGTTCCGCTCCAGGCTCCCGCATCGTCGTTCGGGCCGTTCCAGTACACCTGCAGCAGCCCGACGTCGGCGAGTGGGTCGCCGAGTGTGCAGATCTCCCAGTCGAGTACGGCGATGACGTTGCCGTCGTCGTCGACCATCGAGTTGTCGAGGCGGTAGTCGCCGTGGACGAGCGTGGCCGGACCCTGCTCGGGGATGCGAGCGAGCAGACCCTCGTACACGCGGTCGACGGCAGCCAACTCGCGGGTCTTGCCCTGGTTCCACTGCCCGTACCAACGCTTGAGCTGCCGCTCGATGTAGCCCTCGTGGCGCCCGAGGCCGTCGAGTCCGACCGCCTCGAGGTCGACGGCGTGGATCGCAGCCATCGTGTCGACGAGCGACTGGCTCGCGTTCCCACGAGCGGTTTCGGAGAGCGTGCGCTCGGCGGTCTCGCGGTCGCGCAGCACGTGACCGTCGACGAACCGCATCACGTAGAACGGTGCACCGTTGACGCCGACGTCGTCGCAGAATCCCATGACGGGCGGCACCGGGACGGCGGTGCCCTGGAGCGCGGCGAGGATTCGATGTTCGCGACCCATGTCGTGTGCGCTCGCGAGGACGTGGCCGAGCGGCGGACGCCTGAGTACCAGGTGCGGACCGTCGGCGCCGGTGACCCGAAAGGTGAGGTTCGAGTGGCCGCCGGCGATCACGTCGAAACGGAACGGCCCGACCGCACGGTCGACGTTGGCCTCCAACCAACTCGTGACAGGACCGACGTCGATGCCCGGTGAGTCGATTCCCGGTAGCTCGCTCATGTCGTCACGCGTCCAGTCATGCGCGACCGAGGGTACTCATGCGGCCGCTCCCGGTCGCCATCATGCACGGCCGATAACGTTACTGCCATGGCTGCCATCGACGTCACCGACGCCACGTTCCAGACCGAAGTGATCGACAAGTCGCAGGAGGTGTCCGTCGTCGTCGACCTCTGGGCGCCCTGGTGCGGCCCGTGCAAGACGCTCGGCCCGATCATCGAGAAGGTGATCGATGCAACGAATGGCAAGGTCGTGTTGGCCAAGGTCAACGTCGACGAGAACCCGGGGATCGCGCAGGCGTTCCAGGCCCAGTCGATCCCTGCGGTGTACGCACTGAAGGATGGAGCCGTCGTCGACGGCTTCGTCGGGGCCTACCCGGAACACGAGGTCCAGCGTTTCGTGGATTCGCTGCAACCCTCCGAGGAGCAGGTGGCAGTCAAGGAGCTGATCGACGCAGGCGACGAGGGCAGCCTGCGGATCGCGCTCACGATCGAGCCGGCCAACGAGGACGCGATCGTCGCTCTCGCCGAGTTGCTGATCGCCGACGGGCGCACCGACGAGGCACTGGCGTTGCTCGGGCGGATCCCGGAATCGGACCGAACCCGTCATGTGGCAGCGCTCGCACGAGTCGGCCAGCCGCCGCAGGACGACTACGACTCGCAGCTCGCCGGGCTGCTCGACCAGGTCAAGAACGACGACGATGCACGCCAGAAGTACGTCGATCTGCTCGAGCTGATGGGTCCCGACGATCCGCGCACGGCGGACTACCGGCGTCAGCTCACAGCGCGGTTGTACTGATTCGCTGAGGATCGCTGGCCGGTCCGCGCCGGGTGAAGAACTCGGACAGCCGCGCCTCGAACGCAGCGACGACCTCGTCATAGCGCCCTCTGACGGCCGTACCCGAGCCGTCGGGTGAGAGCTCGGCGGGAAGCTGCGGTTCGACACGGAGAAACTGCTGTGCGGCCGCCAAGGTGACGAACGTTTCGGCGAGTGAGCGGTCGTCTCCGGCGTCCAAGCGTAGTGCTGCGGCGTCCAGCGCCCGGCGGTGAGCATCGGCCCGGGTCCGAAGCCCATCCAGGTCCCAGAGTTGGCCGACGAGCCGCTGCTCGTCACCGGAGATCACCGAACCTCGTGTGATCAGCGACTCGGGGAGATCCCTGGCGATCTCGATGTTCGCCGGCCGGAGCCACAGGTCCGGTCGGAGTTCGCCCAGGCGCGCACCCACCGCACGCGCACGGAACGCACGGCGATCGGCCATCGAGCGACGATCCGACAGCACGGCGACCGTCCACCAACTGCCGTCCCAGTCCACCGGAGGGTCGTGGCGCCCGGCGTCCTGCTGTGCCTGTCGCCCGACCAGGCGACCCGCGAGTCGGTAGGTGCCCTCGTCATTGACGAGGTCGCCCGCTGAGACCATCCGCGAGAGCGCAGTGCGCACGGTCCCGTCGGCGAGGTCGAACAGCGACGTGAACTCGAGGATGCGATGTACCGGCATGTGCGGCGGGTGCGAACCGAGCAGTATCGACAGCACGATCGAACGCGGGTTCAGCGGCTCGAGTAGCCCGTTCACCGCAGACCGGCCATCAACGCCCGATTGATACGCACATTGTTCTTCACGAACGTTGAGTGTAACATGGGGTCATGACATCGACCGTGAAGGCACCGTCCGCTGCGACGCACGTGGTGCCGCTCGTCGCGGGGTCCATGGTGCCGGATCCATCGGTGCGGCCCGGCGTCCTGCCCACCGACCGTCTGAACGAGCGGGCCAAGCCGACGCAGCCGCTGCGTGGCGAGCTTCGCTACTTCTCCAACGCCCGCAATGCGATCACGGTCGGCGGCGCACTGCTCCAGTCGTTCGGCCTCGTGATCGCAGCCGCGTGGATCCACACGTGGTGGTCATACCTGTTGGCCTTCCTGTTGATGACGCGCGGTCACGTCTGTCTCAACATCCTCGCTCACGAGGCAGCACATCGGCTGCTGTTCACGAACCGTCGGATGAACGACGGCGTCGGCCGGTGGCTCCTCGCGTATCCCACGTACCAAGCGATGCTGGCCTACCGCCGCGCCCATTTCGCACACCACCGCGACGAGATGGGTCCGGACGAACCCGACCTCGGGCTGTACTCGGGCTACCCGATCCAGCGCGACTCCTGGCTGCGCAAACTGCGGCGCGACGCCACCGGCAACAGCGCGTACAAGAACTTCCGCGGCCTGTACCACGCGTTGCGCCGCAACCAGACCGAGGCGAAGCAGATTCTTGCAGTCCACGTCGTGATGCTCGGCGGATCGCTCGTGTTCATGCGACCGCTCGCGTACGTCGTGTGGATCCTGTCGTGGTCGACGCTGTGGAAGGTCTCGAACCGGCTGCGCTCGATCGCCGAGCACGGTGGCATGGTTCGGTCGAAGGACCGGCGCCTCACCACCCATGTGATCCGCCAGAGCCGGCTCGCTCGATACTGGATGGTGCCGTACCACACCGGCTGGCATCTCGCCCACCACGTCGACATGGGGGTGCCGTGGCGCAACCTGCCCCGACTGCACGCCGAGTTGGTTCGCTCGGGCTGGGTGACCGAAGCAATCGAGTACCCGAGCTATCGCGCGTTCTGGCGCGACGCATCCTCCCGCTGACCCGCCCCCAGCGAGCGATGAGCGAAGCGCCCGGATGGCGGCTTTTCGCTCATCGCTCGAGGTTGGGTGGTGCTAGTGATGAGCGGGGCGCCCGGATGGCGGCTTTTCGCTCATCGCTCGCTGGGGTGAACGGGTGCCGGAGGTAGCGTCGACGCGACCGACTCCCTCCTGTGATGCGGAGCGTCGCGTTCCTGGGTTGTGTGGCCCAGGGGTCGTGCGCCCGGATGGTCGAGGAGGTCGATCGTGGAACCGCTGTCGAGGCCCGTCGTGCCTCGTGCTCCGGCCGAGCGGGCCCGTGCGTGGGTCGAGTGGTTCGGTATCGGTCGGCTGTTGGCGGCGACGGTGGCGACCGTCGTCGTGGGTGCCGGCGCC
>JBGTIA010000249.1:0-4729 GCA_041745835.1 Ilumatobacteraceae bacterium
GTTCGCCGGCTTCAGCACGGCATTCCGAACGCTGCTCCCGATCGTGCTCAGCGCCGTCGGCACCGCGCCGGTGTTCGTCGCCCGGTTCTCCCACGACGCGGCGAGCGTCGGTCGCTCACTCGTCGCACTTGCACTCTTCACTGCACTCGTCGTGCTGTGGGTGCGTCGCCGCGACCCATGGGGCACGAAGGTGCGAGCATTCATGGAAGAAGGTCGAGCCGCGACATCATGAACACTTCCCGATCCAACCGACCGCAGTCGCAACGCACTCGAGCGAAACGCCCCACGCCGACTGTGGCTGCCGCGAACTCCGTCGACGACGCCTCCCACGACGACGCCTCCGAAGACGGCGACGACCGCACCGCCAGATCGTCGACCACGTCCGAGGCGTTGACTCGATCCGAGCGACCCGCCGGCCCCCCGCCCACGATCGAGACGATCGGGCTGGCGAAGCGCTACGGCGATGCGCCGGCGCTGTGGCCGATCGACCTGCGCGTCGGCGCCGGCGAGCGCATCTCGCTGATCGGCCACAACGGCAGTGGCAAGACCACCCTCATGCGGATGCTCGTCGGCATGCTGGAACCCTCCGAGGGAACCGCCACGATCGCTGGACATCCGATCGGATCGATCGAGGCGCGCGCGGCGGTGTCGTATCTCGCCGACCAGCCCGTGTTCTACGACGACCTGACCGTGTGGGAGCACCTCGAGTACATCGCCCGACTGCATGGCACCGACGACTGGGAGCAGCAGGCAGTGGACCTCGTCGACATGGTGGGGCTGATGGACCGTGTCGACGACCTGCCGACGACGTTCAGCCGCGGGCTCAAGCAGAAAGCGGCACTCGCCATGGCGTTCGTGCGCCCGTTCGACGTGATGTTGATCGACGAACCGTTCGTCGGCCTCGATCGACTCGGCCGCGACGCCCTTCTCGAACTGCTGACGCTCGCCCACGGCGACGGGGCCACGCTCGTGGTCGCCACGCACGAACTCTCGAGCGTCAAGGAGAGCAGCAGGCTCATCGCGCTCGGCAGCGGCGAGGTCACCTATGACGGCGACCCGAGTACTGCGGATCTCGCGGCGCTCACCGAAGGTGTCCGCCAGGATCGCGAATGAGCACCAAGAGTTCATCGACGAAGGCCTTCGCACGGCTGCTCGTCGTCTAACATCTCGGCTATGCAGGAGTTCTCTTCGGTCACCGCTTCGTCCTACGACGCCGAGTCACTGGCGCCGATGCTCAACGACAAGGCGGCCGACGGCTGGTCGGTCGTCTCGATCGTCGCCGCAGGGACCAACATCGTCGCCTACCTCCAGCGTGACGCCGACGAGCACTCGTCCGGCGCCGACGACGCTCCGGCCACCGACCCGTTCGACGACACAACCGACGACACAACCGACGACACGGCTGCCGACGAGGCGCCGTTCGTCCCGGCAGCGGTCCCAGCGGACGAGACACCCGCGCCGGTCGACGAACCTGCCGGCTGGGCCACCGCTCCTGACGAGACCCCTTCGGAGACGTCAACCGAAACGTCGAACGAGGAGGCCTCGATCGCCGATCTCGCCGCACAGGTCAGCGAACCGGAGCCCGAGCCGCAGCCCGAGCCCGCCGCCGAGGCAGCTCCTGCGGCCGAGTCGGCAGTGCCGGCTGGTTGGTATGCCGATCCGTCCGGGCGATTCGAGCTCCGGTACTGGGACGGCACGGCGTGGACCGAGCACGTCTCTCGCGCCGGCCAGCAGTTCACCGACCCGCCCGTCGCCTGACCACGAACGGCTGAGCCGCTGCGCCATCGGCGCCACCGTGCTCGGACGAACGCGATCGATCGACGTACCCTGAGGCCATGCGCGTCACTTCGATCGGTCACGCCGGCATGCTCGTCGAGACCGATGCGGGATCGATCGTCTGCGACCCCTGGTTCATCCCCGCCTTCTTCGGCTCGTGGTTCGTCTTCCCGCGCAACGATCAGCTGAGCGACGATCTGCTCGAGCGAATCGAGCACGCCGACTTCCTCTACATCTCGCACCTGCACGGCGACCACCACGACGAGCCGTGGCTGCGCGAACACCTGCGCCGCGATATCCCGATCCTGCTGCCCGGCTTCCCCACCCGCGAACAACAGCGCACGCTCCAAGGGCTCGGCTTCACCGAGTTCGTCCGCACGGTCGACACCGAGGAACTCGAAATCGCGCCCGGCCTCACCGTGGCGATCCACGTCGAGACCTCGATCACCGACGGCCCCGGCGGCGACTCCGCGTTGGTGGTGTCCGACGGCACCTCGATCGTCGTCAATCAGAACGACTGCCGCACCAACGACCTCGCCCAGCTGCGTGTTCACGGTCCGGTCGATCTGCATTGGTTGCAGTTTTCCGGCGCGATCTGGTACCCGATGGTCTACGAGATGCCCGACGCCGACAAGCGGCGCTTGTGCGACGCCAAGGTCGATGCGCAGTTCGCTCGCGCGATGCGCTACGTCGAGAACATCGACGCCCGCTACGTGGTACCCAGCGCAGGCCCACCGGTGTTCCTCGACGACGACCTGTTCGCCCTCAACATGATCGACGGCGACGAGATGAGCATCTTCCCCGACCAGACCGAGTTCCTGCGACGACTCTCCGAGGCTGGGCGACGTGGTGTGATGAACATTCCCGGCACGACGATCGAGATCGGACCCGACGCGATCGGCGACACGGACCGCAGCCAAAATCCCGGCGACATCACGGTGACCCATCCGATGCCGGTCGACGAGGTCGAGGCGATCTTCACCGACAAGCGCACCTACCTCGAGGCGTATCGGACCGACTGGAAGCCGTGGCTCGACGAGCTCAAGGCGTCGTGGACTCCACCGTCGACCGATCTGCTGTCCACCCTGCGCGAGTGGTGGGAGCCGCTGCTCGAGATGGCACCGATGCTGCGCTCGCAGGTCGGCGCCAACGTGTTGATCAATGCCGGTGACCTGCCGATCATCGTCGACTTCCCGAAGGGCGAGGTGCGGCGCCACGACGCCGAGCCGTACTCGTTCCGGTTCGACATTCCACGAGAACTGGTCGAGACGGTGGTTGCGCAGCGAGCCGTCGACTGGAGCAACTCGTTGCTGCTGTCGTGCCGGTTCACGGCGTGGCGCGACGGAGAGTTCAACGAGTACGTCTACAACTTCTTGAAGTCACTGTCGCGTGAGCGAATGCGACGCGCCGAGGCCGAGGTGATCCGCAAGCTCACGCCGCGCGACGTGCTCGAGCAACTCGACGAGCCCGACATCCGCATCGGCGACCACATCGTCCAACGTCGGTGCCCACACCGCAACGCGGATCTCGCAGCGTTCGGCGAAATCGACGGTTGCGACTTCGTGTGCACGCTGCACGGCTGGCGATTCGACCTCGAGACCGGCCGCAACAAGACCGCCTCCGACCAGCCGCTCCGCATCCGCCGCGCCACCGACACCGACTGACCCTCCCTCCCCCCACCACGTTTGCGTGAGGATCTGAGTGGGACGGGTCTCCCGAAGTACAACTCAAGCGGGGTGGGCTAGGTTGGGAGCGTGCTGGATCTCGGGATCGACCTGAACCTCTGGCCATGGGTCTGGCTCGGAGTGGCTGTGTCCTTCGCGGCGATCGAGATCACCGTGCTCGCAGGCTCGTTCGTGCTCCTACCCTTTGCGATCTCGGCGCTGGGCGCAGCGCTGCTCGGGTTCTACGACGTGGCCATCGAGCTCCAGTGGCTCATGTTTCTCGGTGGCGGCGGCGTGTTGTGGGTGGTGCTCTACCGCTACGCGAAGAACTTCGCCGGCGACAACGAACTCCAACCCGGCGTCGGTGCCGACCGACTGGTCGGACTCACGGGCATCGTCACCTCCGCCATCGACCCCGACGACACCGATCGACGAGGCCGCGTCACCGCTCATGGAGAAGTGTGGGGCGCAACCTCCGAGAACGGCCGGGCCCTACCGCAGGGCACACACGTCCGCATCGTGGCCGTCACCGGCACCAAGGTCATCGTCCAGTCCACCGACGTCGCTCCACCGAGCGCTCCTCCAACCTCACCACCAACGGCACCACCGGCACCATCCAGCGGACCGCCACCTGACCGGGAGGTCACATGAATCCCATCGCCATCGTCCTGATCGTCGTCGCCCTCATCGGCATCGGCGTGCTCGTCAGCGCAGTCAAGATCGTGCGGCCGTACCAACGTGGTCTCGTCGAACGCCTCGGCAAGTACAAGACCACGCGCGATCCGGGCCTCAACCTGATCATGCCGTTCATCGAGACGATGCAACTGATCGACATGCGCGAGCAAGTGGTCGACGTTCCGCCGCAGGAGGTCATCACGGCCGACAACGTGGTCGTGTCCGTCGACGCCGTCGTGTACTACGAAGCCACCGATCCCCAGCGTCTCGTGTACAACGTGGCCGACTTCTTCATGGCGCTCACCAAGCTCGCCCAGACGAACCTCCGCAACCTCATCGGTGATCTCGAACTCGACCGTGCCCTCACCTCCCGCGACACGATCAACACGCAGCTGCGCGATGTACTCGACGACGCCACCGACAAGTGGGGTGTGCGGGTGGTACGTGTCGAGATCCAGCGGATCGATCCACCACCGGACATCGTGTCGGCCATGCACGCCCAGATGCGCGCCGAGCGCGACCGTCGCGCCACCGTCACCGAGGCCAAGGGTTACCAGGAAGCAGCGATTGCCCGCGCCGACGGCGAGCAGCAGGCGGCGGTGCTGTCGGCGCAG
>JBGTIA010000250.1:0-2172 GCA_041745835.1 Ilumatobacteraceae bacterium
TTCGTCGGCAACGATCGCACCATCGTGCTCGCCTCGTCGTCCAATCCCAGCGCGACCGCGGCTGCCAGGGCCCCCGCACCGATGCCGAACAGGTCAGGAGCGCGACCGCTACGCCAACTGGTGACGATGCCGATCACGATCAAGCCGGCGGTGACCACGGCAAGCGGGCGCAGCGGGGTGGCTCTGAACGTCGGCCGCCACGACTCGGTCGCGACCTCAGCACAGATCATGACGCCTCACAGCGGGGACACGACAATTTGGGCAATGACCGCGGCGATGGCGACTGTGGCACCGCCTGCGACCAGTCGGGCGCGGGGACGGCTCCGCAACGAGAGCCCGCAGAACAGCACGACGATCCCCAACAGGTACACGTCGTGGAAGACGACGGTGGGGGTGTGGACTTCTTCGCGGCCAGCAAATTCCATCGGTTGCACCTGCATGAGAGCGGTCGTGTAGACCGCGTCGTCGTTCCACAGCCAGTACACGCCACCGGCGAAGAACAGCAGCATCAACCCGACGACGATCGCCGGACCCGACCGTCGCACTCCTCTGCCGATCGCCACGGCGGCGGCACCCACGACAGCGACGCTCAACGCCGGCTGCGCCAACTCGAAGACCGAGTGCACCGCTGAGTTGGTGAAGGATCGTCCCTCACCAGTTTGAAGACCACCCTCGACGCGGCTGGCGACACCGATCACCACCATCAACGAGACGACCGTCGCGACAGGCACCCACAGGCTCGCGAGGCGTGCCCACATACGTGCATCACCGTCCAGCGGCCCCTCCTCGGCCAGGGGTGGACGCCGGTGCGACCGGTCGCGATTGCCCGAGCGCACTCCCGCCACGAACACACCCATCGTCATCGGGAACACCGAGAGTGGCACGAGCTCCTGGTACTTCTGTGAGGACCAGTCCTGCTGTACGCGGGCATAGGCGACTGTCTGCGCCACCGAGAGGGCGAATCCGATCCAGATCGACGAACGTCGCATCATGTGGAACGACTCGATCCGCGCCAGTTCCTTCACTGCGCGACGTCGGGGGGCCTGAGCGTTCGAGGAGTGAGGCGCGACCGCGATCGTCACGATCTGACCCCATCCTCGGTCGCGACGAGCAAGTAGCCATCGTCCAAAGTCGGCTCGACCAGCGTTGCGCCAGAGGGCGGCGCCCCGATGTTGCGGATGTCGCCGTCGCCGGTCACCCACGACCGGAGCGCACCCGCATCGGGCGCATCGCTGACCCACACACGATCAGTAGCCCGATGGGCGAGGTCACGCGGCGTGCCGTCGAACAGCAGGCGACCCCGGTCGAGCACGAGCACACGCTGACAGAAGGCCGCGACTTCATCGGTCTGATGCGTCGACAACAGCACCGTCGCGCGCTGACCGACCTCCGAGAGGACGGTTCGCATGCGGAGCCTCTGATCGGGGTCGAGGCCCGCCGCCGGTTCGTCGAGCACCAGCAGGTCGGGGTAGCCGAGGAGCGATGCCGCCAGCGCAACTCGCCGCTGCATGCCACCCGACAACGTGCGGATCCGGCGGTGCATCTCGTCGGTGAGCCCCACATCGTCCAGCACTCGCCGAACCTCGTCACGCCGCACCGGACGGTCGGTGATCTCCTTGAGCACGGCGACGTAGTCGACGAGGTCGTAAGCGGTGAAGTTGCGGTACAGCCCGGCTTCCTGCGGGAGATAGCCGAGCCGACGCCGGATCGCAAGCCGTTCGTCGGCCACGGCCGGGTCGAGGCCGAACACCCGGATCGTGCCACTGTCCTGGCCCAGCACGGTGGCGAGCATGCGCAGCAACGTGCTCTTGCCGGCGCCGTTGGGGCCGAGCAGACCGATCACGCCTCGCCCGCCCGACCAGTCGAGATCGTCGACCGCAGGGGTCGACCCGTACCGCTTCGTCAACGATCTCAGTTCGATCACGGCGTCGGCACTCATCGCGACCTCCACACCGGGAGCTCGTTGCGGCGCACGAAGGCGACGGCGGCCGAACACACGGTCAGAGCGATCAAGCAGATCTGTACCGATCGCTGTTCGGCCCCGAAGTCGGCCAGATCGAGTGGGATACCTCGCGGTCTCGACCCCCACGACCATGCCAACACCGCCAGCGCCCACCCCCCGATCAGCACCAGGGCGACCCGGCTCGGATCGACCCATGTCGAGATCGCCAC
>JBGTIA010000251.1:0-6766 GCA_041745835.1 Ilumatobacteraceae bacterium
GTCCCCGTCGACGACGACGTCAGGGATGCCACCGACGTCGCTCGCGACGACCGCCGTCTCGCACGCCCTCGCCTCGAGGTTGACGATGCCGAGCGGTTCATAGACCGACGGGCAGACGAACACGGTGCCGTGTGTGAGTACCTGGCGCACCTGATCCCGCGGCAGCATCTCCGACACGAGGTGGACGCCGTCGCGTTCGGCGCGCAAAGTGGCCACGAGGTCGTCGGTCTCGGCGGCGAGTTCCGGTGTGTCGGCTGCGCCGGCCAGCAGCACGAGTTGGACCGACTCGTCGAAGTCGAGGGCCGCGCGCAGCAGGTGGGGAACGCCCTTCTGGCGCGTGATGCGGCCGACGAAGACGACTGACGGACGATCGGGGTCGACACCGATCCGTTCGAGGACGTCCGTCTCGGGATCGGGGCGGTAGAAGTCGGTGTCGATCCCGTTGTGGACGACGTGCACCTTGGCCTCGTCCAGTGTCGGATAGGCCGAGAGCACGTCGCGCTTGGATCCCTGGCTCACGGCGATCACCGCGTCGGCGCCCTCGTAAGCGGTGCGTTCGGCCCACGACGACACCCGGTAACCACCTCGGAGCTGTTCGGCCTTCCACGGCCGGTGGGGCTCGAGCGAGTGCGAGGTCACGACGTGGGGAATGTCGTGGAGCAGCTTCGCCCAGTGGCCGCCCATGTTGGCGTACCACGTGTGGGAGTGGACGATGTCGCAACCCGATGTCTGATCGGCCATGGCCAGGTCTGCCGCCAGCGTCCGCAGCGTAGCGTTGGCATCGACGAGCAGCGGGTTGCGTTCGGAGTGGGCGATGGCGCCCGGGCGGGGGTCGCCCATGCAGTGCACCTCGACGTCGGCGAGTTGCACCAGCTCACGGACGAGGAAGTCGACGTGGACCCCGGCGCCACCGTAGACGTCGGGCGGATACTCGCGGGTCAGGATCCCGATGCGCATCCGGGCAGAGTACCCGCCGGGCCTGTACACAGCTTCGCCACCGCTGCGTGCGTGTCGCCTCGGTGGTCAGCGCCGACGCTTGGCTTCGTACATGCGCTCGTCGGCACTGGCCAGCACCACATCGGCGCCCCGTGCGTCAGCGGACTCCACGAGGCTGACGCCGAGGCTGGCGGCCACCGTCACCTGTTCGTCACCCAGCCATACCGGGCCGCGCACCGCCTCGGCGTACGGCTGCTCGAAGGCAGTCGGCGACGTGCACCAGGAGATGGTCGCCAGCTCGATGGCCGAGCCGATCGTTGACTTGCTCGAACCTCCTCGGCCCACGTCGACAATGAGCGCGTGATTCCCGAGCGATGCGCTTGCGCCAATCTGCATCGAGCGCCCGTGGACCGGAGCGGCAGGTTTCAGTGTGCGGGATGGCACCCGCACGATTGCCTCACGACCAGGTGAGTGTCGAGAACGATGGACCCGTGTTCCAAGGGCTCTCCTGCCATGAGCTGTTCGAGCATGCCGATGGCGCGACTTCCGAGTTCGGCAGCGGGGGCCACGATCGTCGTCAACGGCGGTGCCGTGTCGCTGGCTGATGCGATGTTGTCGTTGCCGATGAGAGCGAGCTCGTCCGGGATCGAAATGGCCAGTTCTCGTGCGGCGCGAATCGTGCCGATCGCGAGTGAATCGCTTGCTGCGACAATGGCCGTGGGCGGGACGTTGCGGGTGAGGAGCTGGAGAGCGCTGCGGTGGCCGGACTCGACGGCGAAGTCGGTGGCGGTCTCGATCAGATCGGCTTGGATGGTGACTCCTGCCTGTGTCAGCGCACGTTCATAGCCGGCGTATTTGGGGGCCGCTGAGGGCAGCTGGCGCGGTGGGGCGATGAATCCGATTCTGCGGTGGCCGTGTTCCAACAGATGCGCGGTGGCGAGCGCGCTGCCTTGCTCGTGGTCGAAGAGAACCGATGGGCCCGGCGCGCCGGGATAGTCGGCGAACACGATGGGCGGCAGTCCGTTGATGCCAGCGTTGATTTCTGGGGGAACCATGGCGCCGGCGACGATGACGCCGTCGACGTTCTTGGCGACCAACTGGTCGAGATATCGCAGGCCGTTCGCCTGGTCTTGATGGGCGACGCAGATGAACAAGAGCGAGGGGTCGGTTGAGGCGGAGTCCAGCGCATTCAGGAACGGCGCGTAGAACTCGAGATGGGTGGGGATGATCACCCCGATCGTGAAGCTTCGCGTGGTCGGCTTGCTCGCCACGTGGCGGCCTCGCTCGTAGCCGAGCACGGTGGTTCCTCGCCCTCGTCGGGTGGCGACGAGGCCGTCGGCTTCGAGTTGTTTGTAGGCAGCGCGCACGGTGTTGAAATTGATGCCGAGCATCTCGGCCAGGCCGCGGATGGGCGGCAGATGCTCACCCTCGGTCAGCTCGCCGCGCGCGATCAGCCACGCAACCTGGGAGTGCAACTGGGCGACGAGTGGGATCGGCGAGTGTGAATCCACACTCAGATGCTGAGTGATCATGCCACTTTACAACAACATTGATTCATAGTAGTAGTACTATAGTTCAGAGCGCCGATCAGCAGTTCCTTGTGCGGGCTTCGCTCTGACGAACACAGCAGGACGAGGAGTCGATGATGACGACATACGGCGCAGGTTCGATCACATCCACCGTCGATCCCGGACTGCGCTGGCGGTTGGCGGTGGCGACCATCGTCATCGCTGGTGCCGTCGTGTTGGCCGGGTGCGACACCGAACCGGATGTGCCATCTTCGAATCCAGCGACGCTGGCTGCCGACCGGTTCCTCGAGGTCTTCAACGCCGAGGACTCCAATGAGTTGGCCCGCATGTTCGGCGACGACGTGGTGTTCACTGTCGAATCCGGCGCGGAAGCGGTCGGTGCCGATGCCGCGACGTTCTGGCAGGAGTTCCTCGGTCAGTGGACGGGCGAGCGCATCACCGATGCTTTTCATGGATCCGACGGACGCACCTACTTCCTGGCCGAGTTCGCACCCGTGTCAGGGGGTCTCTCGAATACTCAAGTCTTCGACATGGAGATGGACGGTGCGCGGCTGGTCGGCATGGGCCTACGACCTCCGAACCTCGTAGAGGTCGGCGCCACGAGCCAGATCGACGACGTCTACGCGGCGTTCAACGACCAGGACCTCGACCAGTTGACCGAGGAGTTCGAGGGCATCACCTACACGTCACCCTCCGGTGACAACTTTACGGGGGCGCAAGCCGCTGAACACTGGGCGGACGAGTTCGGCTCCACCATCACGAGGACCACCGGTGTGTTCGCCTTCGCAGACGGTTCCACGAGTTGGAGCTCGGTTCCTGCCACTGCTGTGTTCGTCAGAGAGCACACAGAACCGGCAGGCAACTCCACCGCATACACCGTCGAGGTCGAGATGTCGCGCGGTCAGATCATCAACATGACCGAACGCCAACAGGAGAAGCTTCCGTGAGCCCGATTCCCGCGGCCACGGTCGTCGACCGAAACGGCATGAACGTGAGCCGACAGGTTCGGCCTCGATTCCGGTCCGCCGCTGCCATCGTCGCACTCGTGTCGATCGCCACGGCTTGTGGCTCCGAAGAGTCCTCCGCGCCGGCGACTGTCGTGGTGCCCGGAACCGAACAGTGGACCGACACCGGCATCGACCTCAGCATCGACGACACGCTCTTGGTCGAGGCCGACGGCGAGATCACCCCTGCGACGCCTGACGTTGCCCACCATGGCCCGAACGGCATGCTGGATCCGGCAGGTCGGCGGTACAACGTGGAAGGGCTCGCCGAGGCGGATCACGCCGGCTTGATCGGGCGGATCGGCGAAGCCGGGGCACCGTTCCAGGTCGGCAGCCGGCTCGTGTCCAAAGCCGACACGGAGGGGCGCCTCTTTCTCGGGATCAATGACGGCGACGTCGGCAACAACGCTGGTGAGTTCACCGCCACCATCACCGTGAACCCTTCCGGGATCGATCCAGCGACGCTGGCCGTCGATCTGCTCCTCGAGGACTTCAACGCCCAAGACGCCGAGGGTGTCGCCGGTGCGTTCGGCGACGACGTCGCGTTCACTCCCCCCAACAGTCAGGGATTCGTCGGTGCCGATGCTGCGTCGTACTGGCAGGGGTACTTCGGCCGTTTGACGGGCGAGCGGCTCGCCGAGGCCTTCCACGTATCCGACGGACGCACATACTTCCTGGTCGAGTTCGCGCGGCCGGGAGGGAGCTCGGAGGTCGAGGTCTTCGACGTCGAGATGGACGGTGATCAGCTGGTCAGGATTGGTGCCCGGACTCGGAACTACGTCGAGCTCGTCGCCACGAGAGCGGTCGACGACCTCTACGAGGCGTTCAACGACCAGGACCTCGACGCGCTGACCGAGGAGTTCGAGGGCGTGACCTATCGGTCGCCCTCCGGTGAGGAAGTCGAGGGGGCGCAAGCGGCTGAACGCTGGGCGGACGAGTTCGGGTCCGCCATCACGAGGACCACCGGTGTGTTCGCTGTCGGCGACGGTCCGGCTGTGTTCGTCACCGAGCGCAGGGAACCTGCGGGTCGCTCCACCGCACACCTCGTCGAGGTCGAGATGAGCTCTGGCGGTCAGATCATCACCATCGCCGAACGGAACCCGAGACCTGACCAGTGAGCTCGCACGAGAGCGGACTGCCACGTCACCCGAACCGTCCCATTCGTCTCACGTCAAGTTCGTCCTTGCCCGCAAGACACACCGGCGCAACGATTGCATCATGGCGCGACCAACCATGCGGATCTCCGGACCGACGCTCGACTCGAGCGATCCCATCGCTCTCGCCGAGTTCTACGAACGGCTGCTCGGCTGGCCCATCGTCAAGCGGGAGGGCTCAGGGCGTGATGACGACTTTGCCGACCGCGGTGCGGTCCATCAGCGAACGGAGCGCATCGCCCGCCTGCTCGAGCGGATAGAGCGTCGACACGTGGGGTCGCAGCTCACCGGACGCGACCAGTCGGATCAGCTCGTCGCTGATCTTGGCATTCAGTTCCGGTTGGCGGGCGGTCATCGCGCCGTAGAAGACGCCGACGATCTGGCAGCCCTTGAGCAGCGTCAGGTTGAGCGGGATCGATGGGATGCCGCCGGTGAACCCGATCACGAGGAACCGGCCTTCCCAACCAATCGCCCGCAACGCCTGCTCGGCCTTGTCGCCGCCCACCGCGTCGTAGACGACGTCGACGCCGTGACCGTTCGTCAGCTCCTTGGCGCGTTCCTTGAGGTTCTCGGTGGCGTAGTTGATCGCCTCATCGGCGCCTCGCTCGCGGCACAGGTCGAGCTTCTCCTCGGTCGATGCTGCGGCGATCACCCGGGCGCCCATGAGCTTGCCGATCTCCACCGCCGACACGCCGAGTGCGCCGCCGGCACCGAGCACGAGCATTGTCTCGCCCGGCCGGATGTTCGCCCGGTGCCTGAGGGCGTAGAGCGTGGTGCCGTATGCGTAGTTCAGCCCGGTGGCGACAGCGAAGTCGACCGAATCCGGGAGCCTGCGCGCGGTTGCAGCAGGAATCGCGAGCAATGAGGCGTAGCCACCGGTCGTGCCGAGCCCACCGACGACACGGTCGCCAACCGACCAGCCAGAAACGCCGTCGCCGACAGCCGCGACGACACCGGCGGCCTCGCCGCCGGGGATGTACGGCGGCGTTGGATGGAACTGATACTTGTCCTCGAGCATGAGGGTGTCGGGGAACGTCACCGCCGACGCCTTCACCTCGATCAGCAGTTGGCCGTCACCGACCGTTGGGTCGTCCATCTCCTCGACGACCAGGGCCTCGGGCGGCCCGAACGCCTTGCACACGACAGCTCTCATGGGTACCGACAGTAGACGGAGGATTCCGCACCGGCGGTAGGCCGGCTCGTGCCAGGCGCAGGTGAGGATTCTGAAGCACTTCAGGCTTGGAGAAGCGCAGCAATCCTCGGCCTGGTGGCCCTAAAGCGCCCATGATCTTGCCGAAACCCATCGAGGGAACTTGACGCTGGACCAGGTGTTCATCGACTCCGATTCGAGGATGGTGATCGTTGGATCCATCGTGATCCAGATCAACGCCTGCAAACCAGGAAGGCGTGAGGCGACGACGTTGTGTGGCACGGTTCGAGCCGACAGCGCTCGCCGACGCTGTGGAGCCGCCGCCACGGCGTCAACTCCGGTACGGTCCGTAATCCATGGACCGAGCGGGCGTTCGATGAATCAGGGACAGACAAGCGGCGGGGTCGTGATGGCCGTCGCACTGACACTCATGGCAAGTGCATGTAGTGGCGGAGGTGACGAATCCCAGGACGTGGCAGCGACGGCGAACGCTCCCGCCGACAACGTCGAGACGACCGCTGATGACGGTGGGACGACCGCCGATGACGGTGGGGTGACATCGTTTCAACTCCATCCATCAATCAGCAACCTTCCATTGCCTGCGGGCTACGAGATCCCGTTCGCGGCCGATGCGTTCACGGCCGATCAGGACGAGCGGGAAACGGTGGTCCAGGTCGTCGTGCTGTCCCAGCCGAGCGACGAGGTGGCGGCGTTCCTCGTCGCCGAACTCCCGGCAGCAGGATTCACCCTCGTCGACCAAGGCCCCGGAGCGCTCCTGGACGAGTCCGACATCGTGCCCGGCGTCGGTGCATTGGTGTTCTTCGAGAATCCCGACGGCGTCCCCGGCCAGATCACGATCAATCCTCAGCCCGATCCTCCCGGGGGCACGAGCCTCAACGTCAACTTCTATCGCGCCGGGTGACGACTCGCCCGGGTCGCAGCACTCGCAAGCGACAATCTGAATCCCGACCCTGATCAGAGCATCGCTCCTCG
>JBGTIA010000252.1:0-7530 GCA_041745835.1 Ilumatobacteraceae bacterium
AGGCGACGCACCTTCTCCTTGTACTTGTGCGGGTCGAAATCGCCGTTGACGTCGTCTCGATAGCGGCGCCGGGTCAGTACCTGGATCTCCCCGTACAGGTTCACCGCCTCGACGAACGGCAGCGCCTCCGGTCGCGGCAGCACCGTGTCGAACGTGGTCATGAACTGCTTGAGCGCCACATCAAGCTCCGCACGCAGACGTTCGTCTTCGAGCAACAGGATGCAATCCTCGACCGCGTCGGCAGATGGGTCGACCCCACGCTGCACGAAGAGTTGCCGAATGCGCTCCCGTTGCGGGTCGAGCTTGGCGATCTCGGCGACGAGCGGGCGGAGCGCGCCATCGACGTCGGGGTCGATCTCTCCGTCGGTGCTCGTATAGGCGGCGAGAGCCTGAGTGAGTTGGCCGGCGACGCCGTAGTAGTCGACGACCAAGCCGTACGACTTCTTCGGCGCCGTGCGGTTGACGCGGGCGATCGCTTGGAGCAGCTCAGCTTCCTGGATGAGCCGGTCGAGGTACAGCACCTGGGCGTGAGGTGCGTCGAAGCCAGTGAGCAACATCGACTTGACGATCAGGATCGCGAGCGGGTCGGACTTGTCGGACACCGGTCCGAGTAGCCGCTTGAACAAGTTGATGCGTACCTGCTGGCGGAGCTTGTCGCTCCACAGGTGGTACTCCGGCGGGTCGTTGTGGTCCGCCGAGATGACCGGCGCGAAGTCCAGATCACGCAGCAGGTCGAGCTTCCCGGCGGCGTTTCGAAGGAACTGCTCCTCGACATCGAGCTGGTCGTACGGGCGACCGTCATCATCAGCGAGGAACGCCTCGATCTCGGCGACGAGTTCGTCGCGTGCGGCGTTGAGTGCGTCGAAGTAGCGAAGGCAGGCCTTGCGACTGGTGGCGACGATCATGCCCTTGAAGCCGTCGGGCATGACGGTGCTGACGTAGTGACGCAGGATGTCGCGGGCCTTGGCGGCGATCATCTCGGGTGCTTCGAGCACTTGAGCGGTGGTGGCGTACTTCTTCTGGAGAAACTCGCGCTGATCATCGGTGAGCCCGGAGAACCAGCGGGCGAACACGTCATCCATCTTCGATGCGCCGGCCACGGCGGCGTCGGTGGTCTTGCCCTCGTAGAAGATCGGAACCGTCGAGCCGTCGGCTTCGGACTCGGTGAGCGTGTACCGGTCGAGGTAGCCGCCGAAGATCTCGAGGGTCTTCTTGCGCTTGCCCATGATGATCGGCGTACCGGTGAACCCGATGCGTGCTGCGTTGGGGAGCGCGTTCATCAAGTTGGCGTGCAGCGCCGAGCCGTGCGAACGGTGGGCTTCGTCGACCATCACCAGGATCGAGTCGGACTCGTTGAGCGTGCCGAACGCTTCACTGCCCGTCAGTCCGTCGCCGCCACCGTTGTCGGTGTCGCGGTACTTCTGGATCATCGCCATCACGACGCCGGGGCCGGGCTGGCGCAGGAGTTCTCTCACCTGGTTGGCGTTGCGAGCGACCTTGATCGTCTCGCCGGTGAGCGCTGCGGTTTCACTGAGTTGGTCTTGCAGGTCGGTTCGGTCGGTGACGAGCACGATCTTGAAGCGACGGAGTTCAGGGTGGCTGCGCATCGCCCGGATGAGGAACACCATCGTCAGGCTCTTGCCCGACCCCTGGGTGTGCCACACGATCCCGCCACGCCGGTCGACGTGCCCATCAACCGCTCTCGTCGTGCCGGTCAGCATCCGGTTGATGGCCTTGCTGACGCCCCGGTACTGCTGATAGCGAGCGACGAGCTTGATCGTCGGGCCCGACTCCAGCTCCATGAACAGCGTGAAGTGCCGCACGATGTCGAGCAGCCGCTCGGGCGCCAGCATTCCACCGGTCAGGATCTCCTGCTGCGTGACGTCCTCGACCGACTTGCCGAGCGACAAGGCGAGTTCGCCGATCGACGTCGGGTGCGGGTCTTTCCAGGCGAGGTAGTGCTCGGCCTCGGCGGAGAACGTCCCGGCCTCTGCACGTTCACCGTTCGTGGCGACCGTGAACTGGTTGGTCCAGAACAGCTGCTCCGACCCCTCCACCGCCAGACCGCCACGCTGATTCGCGTAGCGCCGAAGTTGATCGATGGCGTCGGTGATCGCAATCTCCTTGCCCGGCGGCTTCGCCTCGATCAGCACCAACGGGATGCCGTTCACGAACAGCGCCACGTCCAGTCGGATGTCCTTCGCCTGGCCCGGCGTGGCCACCCGGAACTGCGACACCGCCAGGAAGTCGTTCGCCGACCAGTTGTCCCAGTCGATGTAGTTGATGGTCTGATCCCGACCGCCGTCCCAACCATCGAGGCCGGGGACAGCCACTCCACCGAGCAACAGGTTGGTCGACAATCGGTTCGCTTCGAGCAGCTTCGCCCCTGCCGGCATCGACCGCAACTCTGCGACCGCCGAGTTGATCCGGGCCTCGTCGAGCCACTCCACGTTGTCAGGACCGAGGTTGATCTGCCACAGCGCAATCCGGAGCCGCGTCTCCAGCAAAACGTCGCGCTCCGATGACCGACCGCAGTCGTCGCTCGGGAGGTGCTCGCCCCAGATCAGGGTGTCCCAACCGACCGATGCGAGCTGATCGAGAAGCGGCCGCTCGACCTTCTCCCACTCGGGTCCGGAACTCACGCCGCCACCGTCGCCACACGGCCACACAGCAGGTCGGCGGCGAGACCGGTGCGAGTCAGTCGCAGCTTCGCAAGGGCCGAGCGTTCCGCCTCCAGGCGGCGGGTCGAATCTCTCAACACGGCCCAAATCTGTTCCTGCTCCACCATCGGCGGAGTCGGCAGGACGAGGGACCGCAGCGTCTCCGAACGGATGGCCGACATGATGCCACCTTGTTCATCGCGGCTGAAGTGCCCGAGCACCCATGGGCTGTAGTTCACCTGCAAGCAGGCCAGCTCTGGCAGGTACTTCGCCTGGTCGAGAGTAACCGTCCAGACATGCTTGCTGGAGAGCGCATGCCGCAATGTAGGTGGCACGACGCAGCACCTACCGACGGTTCCCATGATCGTGATCATTAGGTCACGGGGAAACACCCGATACCTCTTGAGCTCCTCCGCCTTTTCAACGGTCACAAATCGTCGGAAGTCAGCTACGAATCTCTCGCGTTCGACGTTGTCGATACCCAAGAGCGGCACCCCATCGTCAACCAATTCTGAGCTCAACAGGGCGCTCCCGAACGGTCCACTTCGCATCATTGGATTGCTGCCGCCGAGCAATTCATCAAGCCGAAGTGTTCTCCAGCCCTCAGGCGGGGAGGCCGACAACCCGGGCGCCAACAGCGCGTCTACTAAGCCCAGGCGGACAGACTCAAGCTTGGCGATGACGCGTTCGGAGGCGTTGATGCTTTCGTCGATGGTGTCCAGAATTTCCGCGATCCGCCGCTGCTCCTCCAGTGGCGGGACGGCGAGCGGCAACGCCGCCAGCGCAGAAAACTTCAGGTTCCACGTATCGCTCACGAGGCCTTGGGAGAATCTGCGGTACAGGTTGATGTTCTCGGGCAGCTTCATCAGGTGGGCAAGGAAGCGCCCGTCCAAGACTCCCTCGCTTGGCCGAATGACGGTGTAGGCCGGGGACACGATTCCGCTCAGCGACGAGTGGCCGGACACTCCTTGCCACATGCGCATCGTGTTGTAGACGACGTCGCCCGGCGCAACTACGAGGTATTTCGACTTGTCGGCAGCTGAGATGTCGCGCCGTCCTGACTTTGCCTGATCGATGACACCCTCGACTGCCGTCACGGACAGCAGATTTCGCAATTCGGGAGCGTCGAGCGCGCGCTCTCGACGAGCCCCGGCGACGCCTCCGTACGTTTCTGAACGCCAGTCAGCCATAGCCGAGTTCCCGGAGATGGGTATTCAGTCGGGCGGTTGCGGCGTCTCGCGTCGACTCAAGTTCGCGAAGCGTAATGCCGTACTTGTCAGCGAGGTTCACGTACCAAGCGGTGACCCTTCGTTCGATGCCCGAGTAGTGGTCGTCGAGGAGCAATCCGATGCGCGCTCGGAGTTCGCCGATCACGACTTCTGTGGCAGCGTCGACGTTCATGCCTTCGAGCGCCGACTGCGTCATCGCCAGCAGTCCAGCATCGATAGTCTTGAGGTCCTTCTTGATTGTCGTTCGGGCGGTCTTGAGCCTCTTCAAATCGTGCGGGTTGATCGAATCTTCGGGTTCGGCGTCTTCATCGTCGTCGCCGGACGGCTCAGCACTATTGATCTCGGCGTCGAGGCGAGCGGCCTCGGTGGCAAGTTCACGACGTTGGTCGAGCGCTTCGGCGGCGAGGAGCCGCACGGCTATTTGGTCGGCGAGGTCGGGACCATTCTTGTCATCCTGGGTGGCTTCAGCGGTGGTGAGCCAACCTTCGAGTACTGCCTTCCATCCACGGCTGGCGGCGGCTTGGAGATCGAAGACGCTGTCCTCCCACCAGGTCGCTGCCAGTCCGGCGGCGGCGAATCGGTCAATTCCCTCAGATTGAAGGCGTGCTACGAAGGAATCAACGAGATCGGTACGGAGCCCAACCAGCGACTTGTTCGCAGGAAGTGCGAGCAGCGCTGGGTGAGCGGCTTCGTACCACCACTTGTCGAGACCTGCCCCGGTGTTCTGCTGGGCGATTGCATGGCGGATGGCCTCCCTGGCTGCTTCTCGGCCTGCGGGTGTCTGGACGTCGTGATTCCATTCGGCGTAGCCGCCACCGCGATCGGTGAAGAACCCGTCGACGTCAATCCCAGCGTGGCCGAGCAGTGCGGCCGCATCGTCGAGTTCGGCGATGGGTACACCTCCATGAAGGTGGGCTCGGACATCGTGGGGTTCTGGTGGTGGTGCGTTGTCGGCGTAACGACGGATGTTGCAGTTGAAGTCGTTCTCGGCCAGCTCGGAAGCGGTGACTACCTTGGCGAAGCTGTCGACATCGCCGAAGTCGCGGTAGGTGGCGACGATCTTCTGCTCATGCTGGGGGCGGAGCATGTTCTGGGCCCGACCCTCGGTGTATTCGCGGTCCGCGTTGATGAACAGCACCTTGCCTCGCCGTTCGGGCGGCTTGGACCCCTTGGCTCGCAAGATCAGGATGGCAGCTGGGATGCCAGTGCCGTAGAAGAGATTGGGGCCGAGACCAATGACGGTGTCGAGCAGGTCGTCCTCGATGATGCGCTGCCGGATCTTGCCTTCCTCGCCGCCACGGAACAGCACACCATGGGGCATGACGGTGGCGACGATGCCGTCGGCGGTCAGCACGGCAAGCATGTGCTGGAGGAACATGAGGTCGGCCTTCTTGCCGCCCTCGGGGGTGTAGCCATATCGGAAGCGCTCGGTGTGAGCGAGCTGGCTCTTGTCGTAGTTCTGGGAGAAGGGCGGGTTCGTGATTACCCGATCGAACCGCACCAGCTCCCCGTCTCGGGTGTGTTCGGGGTCGGTGAGGGTGTCGTTGTTGCGTAGGTCGGCGTCGCGGATGCCGTGCAGCAGCATGTTCATCTTCGAGATCGACCAGGTGGTGCCGTTGGCCTCCTGTCCGGCGAGGAACAGGTCGGACGGGTTACCGCCGTTGTCGGCGACGTGGTTGCGGGCGTAGATCAACATGCCGCCGGAGCCGGAGCACGGATCGTAGATGGACATTCCCGCTTGCGGGTTGACGAGGCGGACCATGAGTTGGACGACCTGACGAGGTGTGTAGAACTCACCACCCTTCTTGCCGGCCGAGTCGGCGAAGTCGCGGATCAGGTACTCGTACGCCGCGCCGAGCAGGTCGGGGAACTCGAAGTCCGCATTGCGGAGCCGGTACTTGGAGAAGTGGTCGATCAGATCGCGCCACTTCTTGTCGGTGACGGTTGTGGTGCCGACCCGCCGGTTGAAGTCGATGTGCTGGAGCACGCCTTCGAGCGCAGGGTTGTGAGTCTCGAGTGCAGCGAGCGCCTTGTTCAGCCCGTCACCGACTTGGTGGTGAAGGTTGTCGCGGATGTTCTCCCAGCGACCTGCGGGCGGGACAAAAAACGCCTCGCGGTAGTAGTCGGGGTCGTCAGCTCGTCGCTCGGCGTCTTGCTGAGTGCGGCCCTGGGCGAGTTGGTCGGCGATCACCTTCTGCCGTTCGACCTCGAACACGTCGCTCGACCGCTTCAGGAAGAGGGCGCCGAAGATGTATTCCTTGAACTCTGACGCATCCATCTTCCCGCGCAGAATGTCGGCGGCGGCGAAGAGGTGCCGTTCGAGTTGAGGAAGTGTCAGCACGGAACGAAGAGTAGGCCTGGTCGGATCCCGAGGTCGGTGTGCCCAGCAACGATGGCCGGCGGGGAACCCGTGAGACCGCCTACATCTCGAGGCCTGGGAGATCGATCTCAGGGGCGGTGACCTGGACGGTTGGGCGGTCCGGACGGAGCGCCGAAATCGACTGCTCGACGAGTGAGTAGCTCTCGCCGTAGGCGGAGCGGTCGAGGTGACCGGGCCAATCTCCGATGCCCGCCGGGATTGCAAACGCAGCCTGGTGTTGGTGCAGCCGTGCGGCCGCCTGATCCCATGCCGGCGCCTCCGAGGCGCTATTCGGTCGGGGCCCGATCGAGTCGACGATCGCCGTCGGCTGCTCGAGCCGGACGATTCTCGTCCTGACTCGCAGATCGTTGGAGAGCCGCTCGTCCATCTCGGTAACCTTCGACTCGAGATCTGATCTCTGGTGTAGGAGCGCCTTCGCCCCAGCGGTTCGCTCGGCCAGGTTCGTGAGCCTGTTCTCGGCCGATGCGATGGCGGCGTCGGCTCGTCGGATGACCTCTGGCTGGCGGTGTATCTCGCGCCGCGCCATCTGGATCTTGTACTCGTGCTTCTTCCTACGGAGTGGGCGGTCGTAGGTCTCGATCACCGTCTCCGCCCGTCGGTACTCGGCGTCCGCTCGGGCGATGGTCTTGTGCGCCTCGGCGATCTCGCGTTCGAGCATGTGTTGATGCGTGGGCGCAGATCGGACGAACGATTCGGCAGCTTCGAGCATCGTCAGGATCTCGTGTCGTTCATCCATCAGCGTCCGGAGGGTCGGCGCGTCGAGGAGGCCGGGGCGATGCGGCGTCGTCTCGTTCAGTTCAGCGTGGCGGACCGTCGCCGGCTGGTCGATCCAATCGGTCGTCATGCACTGGACGAAGACGTCGACGGCGGTCTCCTCGCCGGTCACGCCGAAGAACGCTTGGTTGAGTTCCGAGCCACGAGTCATGGCGACGTAGAGGTTGCGAATGTCGGTCGGGCGGTCGGTGAACAGCACGCCGCCTTGCACCGTGCGGCCTTGGCCACCCATGTCGGTGCGGGCGTAGGCGAGTTCCACGTGTTCATTGACTTAGTGGGCCGGGAGGTGGACGGTGCCCGACTTGCCGGTCGCTGTCAGCGAGCCGTCTCGGTGGACGGCGTCGATCGTCCAGACGGCCCGGTTGCGGACCATGTCGTTGCGGTCGGTGAGGAGCCGCCGGTCGTTGTGTCGGGTGGCGATCTCGTCACCGATGTACAGCCGGTAGGCGCCAACGTCGACCGAGCGTCCGTCGGTCTCGATCTCACC
>JBGTIA010000253.1:0-3950 GCA_041745835.1 Ilumatobacteraceae bacterium
ACGCCCGGGCGAGCAGCACCGCGGCGAGCACCGGCAGGTAGAGCGCGAGGGCCAGCGCTGCGAAGTCCGTGCGCCCGATCTCGAAGGACGCCAACGGCAACAGTCCCAAGCCGGCTTCGCCGATCGGCGGCGCACCCACGAGTCCTTCCCACGTCCATGCGGTGATCCACGGCAGGTTCAACACCGCCGCGCCGGCCGCTGCGCCGAAGCCGGCGACGAGTGACCATCCCGCCGTGACGAGCGAACCCTGTGCCAGCAACGTCCCGACGGCGAACACGACGGTGAGCGCCACGGTGAGCGGAAGCATCACGGGAGCGAATGCGACCGCCACCGCCAACACGATCGCTGCGACGACGACACGGCGGAGCCGCTCGCCGGGAGCGAGATCGATGATCCCGTCGGTGACGTCGAAGTCGGCGCTGTCCGGATCGGCGGTCTCGACGCCCGCCGCCCGGCGAACGAGGTGCAGCACCCACGGCGTGGCGGCGTAGGCCACGAGGACGGTGAGTCGGCCACCCGACATCGCACCGCTCACGAGGGGGCTCAGCGCGTACACGAGGAGCGCAGCGATTCGCGCGCGCGTCGAAGGGAAAACCGCAGCGAGTCGCCACAGGCCGGTAACACCGACGAGCAACAACCCGAGGACGAAGAGCGTCTGCAGCAGGCCCATGTTGAACAGCGTGAAGACGCTCAACCCGGCCAGGGTCGCCCATCCGGTCGCATTGGGCGAGGTGGCGCCCGCACCGTTCGGGTTCCAGCCCGACAGGAACGTGTCGAGCAACTGGCGGGGACTCTCGGGGAACGGGAGGAATTCACCGACGGGCGGCAGTCCGCCGTCGAAGAACGACCGACCACCGACGATGAGACCGATGATGACGGCGATCCACGCCATCACCGGCGCAGTGGTGCTCTGGCGCCAGCGTCGGACCCGGACGCCCTGGCCGACGTAGGTGGCGGTCTCTCGGCTACGGAGATACGAGTTGAGCCGGGCGCTGCCGCTCTCCTGCAGGCTGTACACCTCGCGTTCGGGTACTCGTCTGAACGCCTTCACGTCTCGGCGTCGCGCCAGCAGTCTCGGAGTGCGCGGGATCAGGCCGATCAACGCCCGGAACGAGTTCCACGCCTGACCGAAGCGAGCCGTGAACAGACCGACGACCAATTCGGTGAGCGTCAACAGCACCATCTCGATCGACCGCGCCGGCAGCCGAGATGCACCGGTCAGCGTTGCGACCGAACGCATCCGATGACGCGCTCGCAGGAGCCCGTGGCGCAGATCCGGCCGGCGCTCCCGCAGTCGGCCGATGTGACGCACCCGTGCCGACGGCACCACGACGACTCGGGCGCCGCTGTGATGAATCCTCCAGCAGAGTTCGGTGTCCTCGCCGTAGAAGTCGATCGCCGGATCGAACCCGCCCAGCTCACGGAAGAGATCGGCGCGCACGAGCATGTAGGCGGAAGGCAACACGAAGACGTCACGGACGCCGTCGTGTTGTTCCTGGTCGACCTCGTCGGGCTCGATGACCGGATCGATCTCACCGAACCGGTCCATGCCCAGGCCGACCGCCTGCAACACGCTGGGGTCGTCCCATTCGACGAACTTCGGCCCGACGGCGCCGGCATTCGACCGGTACAACTCCTCGACCATGAGGCGCAAGGCGTCGGGCTCGGGGGCGACGTCGTCGTGACAGATCAGGAAGAACCCGTTGGCGCCCTCGACGAGTCGGAGCACCTCGTTGGCCGCCGAACCGAAGCCGACGTTCGCTCCGACCGCCCGAACGAACGAGCCGGGGAGACGTTGCTGGATCCGCTCGTCGATCGCCTCGACGTCGCTGTGTTCGGTGGGAGGTCTGCTGACGGATTCGGTGGCGCCGCCCGCCATCGCGGCCGTGGTCGCGTTGTCGGCCACGAGGAGGAAGAGCATCCGCAGGTTGGGATAGTCCTGGCGGGCGAACGCTTCGAGAGTCTCGTCGAACCAGTCACCTGGCTCGTGCACGACGACGACCGCGACGACCGGCGGTGCAGATGGGGTCTCCGGTTCCACGATGGGGCGAGGCTAGCGAGGCGGCTCGCTATCCTGCCGTCATGGATCCGACCAACATCGACCTCACCGACTTCGACGTCGTGCGCGCGGTCCGTGGAAGCGTCGAGATCGGCGGGTCGTTCGCCACCCGGGCCACCGACCTCGCCGCACACCTCGCCCTCGACCTTGCGAGGGATGCGACCTATGTCACCGTCGGCATGGGATTGCTCGGCTACCAGCGCGCCCAGGTTCGCCGTCGCGAGTTCGAACGCAGCCGTCGCCGCTGACGCGGGACCTGGCGCTTCCGTCGCTAGCATCGCGTCCTCGTGTCGACAGCAGAGATCCCGGCGCAACAGCGCGCGCCCCTGCCGGAGGGAACCATCCCCGTCGGCATCGCACTGCTGATCGCCGGCGTCGCGACGTACGCCTTCTTCAAGGTGGGCAACGTCGCCGTCGGCGGTGACGAGGAGTTCGCCCCCATTGCGTCGATGTGGTTCGCCACGTTCGCCCTGGCGCCTGGGTTCTTCCTTCCGCTCGAACAGGAACTCGGACGGGCACTGTCGTACCGGCGGGCAGCGAAGGACGGTTCTCGCCCGGTGGTTCGCAAGGTCGTCGGCCTCGGCGGCGTGCTCGTGGCGGTCGTCACATTGGCGATCCTGGCTATCAGTCCGCTGTTGGCGAACTCCTACTTCGGCGGCGACTGGTTCATGGTCGTCGCTCTGGTCGCAGCGTTCGCTGCGTATGCGCCGGCCCATCTGGCGAGAGGCGTCTGCTCCGGGAGCGGACGATTCACCGAATACGCGATCATCCTCGGCTCGGACGGTGTCGTGCGCATCGTGCTCTGCGTCGCCCTCGCCGTCGTCGGGGTCACTGCAGCGGGCGCCTACGGCCTCGCCATCGCCGTGTCCCCGCTGTTCGCCGTTGCGTACGTGTATCGCCGTGGCGGCCTGCGCACCGAGCCGGGCCCACCAGCCGAGTGGAGCGAGGTCACGCCGAACCTCGGCTGGTTGCTGCTGGGGTCGGTGTTCGCTGCGTCACTGCTGAACGCCGGACCGATCACCGCCGCACTGCTCGCCGGCGACGACGAGGCTGCGCTCGTCACCCAGTTCTCCTACGGCGTCCTCCTCGCCCGCATCCCGCTGTTCCTGTTCCAGGCCGTACAGGCCGCACTGCTCCCCCGGCTGAGCCAACTCGCTGCTCGCGGTGAACTCGTGGAGTTCCGCGTCGGCCTGCGCAAAGTCATGCTGCTCGTGATCGCAGTGGGAGTGGCCGGCACACTGGGAGCGCTCGTGCTCGGATCGTGGGCGATCGAGATCGTCTACGACGCGGATGTGAGCGGACGTACCCTCGCCATGCTGGCCGCCAGCAGCGCGTGCTACATGCTGGCCCTCGCCACCGCCCAGGCGGTCATCGCCCTGCGCGGCCATGCGCTGGTCGCGCTCGGTTGGGGCGTCGGTGTGATCGGCTTCGTGCTCGGCACCTGGCTGTCGAGCGACGAGGTCTTCCGACGTATCGAGATCGGGCTGCTGATCTCGTCGATGGCGGCGCTGGTGACGTTCGCGTTCGCCCTGCGTCAGCGGCTGCGTGCGGGTGCGGTGCCGGACAAGGGGTCGATGATGGAAGCGATCACCGACATGCCCTTCGAAAGTTGATTAGTCGAGGCTGAGTCCGGCTTTGGTGGCTTCGCGTTGGAGGTCGTGGGCGACCATCATCTTCACCAGGGCGGGGAAGTCGACTTCGGGTTCCCAACCCAGCTTGGTGCGGGCCTTGGTGGCGTCACCGATCAACAGGTCGACCTCGGCCGGGCGCAGGAACTTGGGGTCCTGGCGGACGTAATCGGCCCAGTTGTCGATACCGACCTCGGCGAACGCCCGCCGCACCAGATCCTCGATCGAATGCGTCTCACCCGTCGCCAACACGTAATCGTCGG
>JBGTIA010000254.1:0-2498 GCA_041745835.1 Ilumatobacteraceae bacterium
GCCCAGGACGAACGCACTCGACGCGCCGACGCCCTCGGCAGGTCGCGCGCCGACGTCATCGAGCTGTCGACCGACGGCGACTGGCTCGCAGCGATCGCGCAGCACACGCAACGCCGGCGGGTGCAGGCAGTGCGCGGTGACGGGATCGGACGATGAGCACCGACTTCCTCGCACCCGGGAGCCTCTGGCTGCTCCTGGTCGTGGTCGCGCTGGCCGCGTTGTACGTGGTGGTCCTGCGTTGGCGTCGAGCGGCCACCGTTCGGTTCACGCAGGTCGACCTGCTCGACAAGGTCGCGCCCAAGCGCCCGCGGTGGCGTCGCCACGTGGTCGCCGGATTGCAGCTCCTCGGCCTCGCCTTCGCCGTGGTCGCCATCGCTCGGCCCGTCGAGCGCACCACCGAGAACACTCGGACCGAGGGCCGTATCCTGGTGCTCTTCGATGTGTCGCTCTCGATGATGGCCGACGATGTGGAACCGCGGCGTTTCGAGGCCGCCCAGGAAGCGGCTCGCGACTTCGTCGACCTCGTCGATCCCGGCGTCGAGGTCGGGCTGATCGGGTTCTCCGGCTCGGTGAGCGTCGACGTCGATCCCACGCTCGATCGATCCACCATGCTGCGAGGCATCGACAATCTCGAACTCGCCGAGTCCACCGCCATCGGAGACGCGCTGTCCGCTGGCACGAAACTGCTCGTCAACGCCGCCGACCCGGACGACGACCCCGAGCTGCCCCCTGGCGTCATGGTGCTGCTGAGCGACGGTGAGACCACCGTCGGCCGCCTCACGTCCGACGGCGCAGCCGAAGCTGCAACGGCCGGCATCCCGGTGTACACGATCGCTTTCGGCACCGACGGCGGCACGATCCAAGACCCCGAGTCCGGCGACATCGTCCCGGTCCCGGTGCGTCCGGCCGACCTCGAACTGGTTGCCGAAACGACGGGCGGCGAAGCGTTCGAAGCACGGACCGGCGGCGAGCTGGCCAGCGCCTACGACCAGATCGCGGAGTCGCTCGGCGAGACGATCGGCGATCCGATCGAGATCGTGACGGAACTCACCTGGCGCTGGGCGCTCGCGGCGTTCCTCGCCCTCGGTCTCGCCTGGGCCCTCAGCCTCTGGTGGCTCCGCGGCATGGTCTGAAGGTTCGGTCCTTTGGGGTCAGACCCCGGAGGACCGTTCAGAGGAGTGACTTGAGCTGTTCGATCGTCTTGACGGCGTCGCCGCCAACGGGATTCACCGACAAGTGGGTGACGCCGGCTTCCTTGAACGCGGCAATGCGTTCCTTCACGTAGCCTGCCGGACCCACGAGGTTGGAGTTCGCGAGCAGCTCGCCGGGGACGGCTGCGGCTGCCTCGTCCTTCTTGCCGGACAGGTAGAGGTCCTGGATCTCGGCCGCCTCGGCCACGTAGCCGTACCGCTGACAGATCGTGTTGTAGAAGTTCTTGTCGCGAGCGCCCATCCCGCCGATGTACAGCGCAGCGTTCGGGCGGGCGAAGTCGAGGATGCGCTGCTGCGCGTCGCCGGTGAGTTCGTCGCCGATCGCCACCATGCCGCCCGCTGAGATCTGCAGCCGGTCGAGGTCGGGATCGCGTTCGGCCTGACCCGCCTTGAGGTCGTCGCCCCACACCGACTGGAACTTGTCCGGGTCGAAGAAGATCGGCAGCCAGCCGTCGGCGTGCTTCGCCGTGTTCTTCACCGACTGTCCCATGAGGCTCGCCCAGAAGATCGGGATGTTCTCGCGCACCGGATGGTTGATCAGCTTGAGCGGCTTTCCGAGACCGGTCCCCTCACCTTCCGGCAGCGGAATCTTGGTGGTCGGCCCGTCGTAGACGACCTTCTCCCGGCGCCACGTCATCCGACACACGTTGATGTAGTCGCGGATACGAGGCATCGGCTTGTCGTACGGCACGCCGTGGAAGCCTTCGATCACCTGCGGCCCCGACGCTCCGAGGCCGAGGATGAACCGGCCGTTCGACACGTAGTCGAGGCCGGCTGCGGTCTGCGCCATGCACGTTGCGGTGCGCGAGAACACGTTGAGGATGCCCGAGCCGATCTCGATCGTGGAGGTCTTCGCGGCGAGGAAGCCCATCTGGGACACGGCGTCGAAGCTGTTGGCCTCCGGCACCCAGTCGACGTCCAGGCCGGCGTTCTCCAGTTCGACGACCTTCTCCACGTCTGCGTGGAAGTCGCCCGAGTAGTTGATCGACATCGACAGTTTCATGGCCGCTGACGTTACGTGTGGTGACGCGCCCGGCTGCAACTGGGCAGCGATCGAAGGCAGGTCAGCCGTTGAGATTGCCCGTGCGGAAACCCTCGAGATCGACGGTCACGTAGCGGTACCCGACGCCACGCACCGCCGCCACGATCGCCTCGCGAGCGGCGATCAGCCGGGGCAGCTCGTCGAGTTCGACCTCGATGCGGGCGGTGTCGTCGTAGTGGCGCACCCGCACCTGGGCGACGCCGAGCCGACGCAGGGCCGCTTCGGCACGCTCGACGCGCGAGAGC
>JBGTIA010000255.1:0-1995 GCA_041745835.1 Ilumatobacteraceae bacterium
AGCCGGCGCACATCACCGCAAACGACCTGATTGCCGCGGTCGAGCGCACCCCGCCGTCGGTCACCGCCGACATCGGAGGACGATTCTGTGGCGAAGTCGATCGCTTCGCTCGCGTGTGACCGACCCAGCGGCTGATCGTTCGGTCGGTTTCGTCCGGCGGTGTACGCGACCGGTGGGGTCGACAACCGGAGAAGGTGGAAGGGTGCAGGCATGAACCCTGAACGCATTCTCAAGGGCACGTTCCTGCTCGCCGCCTTCGCCAGCTTCCTGCTCAGCGTGACGATCTACTTTCAAGCCGATGACGACATCGAAGGTCGACTCAACGGCATCTACGTCGGCATCTGGGTGCCGTCTATCCTGGCGCTCGGCGCGTTCGTCCTCGCTCACCGAGGAACCCCCAAGTGAGCGAGACCGGCCTCTTCATCGCCGGTGTCATCGTGTCGGGCATCGTTGCCACCGGAGGATTCCTGTACGCCATGATGAGTTTCGGCAAGTGGGCCGATCGAACAGACTCCGAGCCCGTCACTGCACCAGAGTGACGGTGCCCCGAACGACCCGGGTGCTCCAACATTCCCCGCCGATCCTTACGTAACGCTCCGACCCAACCGGGTGGCGGGTTCGTGCCGGTGTACAGTCGGAGCCAGGGAGGTCAGCGTTGTCGTGGTCGGGTGGCGTCCAGGTCCTGGAGCATCGGACGTGTCGACGCGCCGGTGTCGAATGCTTCGCCGTCGGCCGGAAGGAAACACCGCTCATGACACTGGTCGGCAAACTCGCCCAGACCGCCGCAGCCTTGTGGATCTTGAACGTCTGGTTCAAGCGGTTCAACAAGGACACCGGCTACCGGGGCGGGAACGCAACGAACATGAAAGAGGAGTTCGAGGAGTACGGGCTGTCGACGACAACGATGTACGCAGTCGGCGCAGCCAAGGTGAGCCTGGCAGGCCTGATGATCGCGGGGCTCGTCGCGCCACGGGTCTCTCGACCCGCTTCAATCGGTCTCGCAACGTTCATGCTGGGCGCCATCGGGATGCACATCAAGGTCGGAGACCCCGTCAAGCGGTACCTACCTGCGCTGTCGGTCTTCTCCTTGGCGACGGTTTCGGCTGTACTCAACGGCAACGACCGGGGACCAACACCTCACTGACGACGTCACCGCGAGAGAAAGAGCACGACGAGCACGGCGTTCAGGGCGCCGAGCGACGCTGCGGGCACCAGGAGACGGGGTGCGTCGTGGATCCTGACGCGCACGATCAGCCCGAGGACCATCAGCGCAGTGAGCCCGGCGGCAGCGAGGGCTCCCAACGGTGCAATGGCAAGGCCGAGGATCACTCCCGTTCCGCCGAGTACCTCCAGTACGCCGACGAGTTCGCGGGCGCCAGACACTCCATACCGCTCGAATTCTCCCTTTGATGCGGTCCAGAACAGGATCTTGAATCCGTAATAGAGGAACGACAGGCCCGACACGAGCGCAAGCACCACAAGGACCACAACGGACGTTACGTCAACGTTCCCCACAGCGCACAAACGATGTGCACCGCCGACGCCGCACTCCGAGAGGTGCCGTTGGGCGGCACTCGATATCGACGCCCTCAGTGCCGGGCTGGGGTAATCACCATCAAGGTCGCGTCAACCGCGCCGCATCACGGCCCCACTGCGGCGCCGCAGTGTCACGGGCAGAGCGACCCAAGCAGCGCACCCGGTAGCGCCGTTGCCACTGAGCACGGGTTTGGCAACTACGTCGCCTTCTGCGCCGCCTCCCAGTCCTATCCGCTTGCCGCGCCGACAGGAATCAGATAATCTGATCTCATGTCGGAAGTGACAGCAACGGACGCTGCTCGAAGGTTCGCGGATCTGCTCGATTCAGTCGAACACGACGGCGAGCGCTACACGATCATCCGGCACGGTCGCGCAGTCGCACAGATCGAGCCCGTCTCTCGTGGCCGCGGATCCGACACGAAAGACCTGCTGCGACGAAACGGCCCCGACCCGGAGTGG
>JBGTIA010000256.1:0-3169 GCA_041745835.1 Ilumatobacteraceae bacterium
ATGGACGGTGGGACCGCCACGGTCAGCTTCGACACCGACGCCCCTGAACGTGCCGTACTGACCGGCCCCGCCACCTACGTCGCCACCATCGAGGTCGTCGTCGGGCCCGACAGCGAGATCGAGGTCCCATGAGCAACACGCCGTACAACGAGGCACTCGCCAGCACCCTGATCGACCGCACGATCCGGGAGAAGATCGTGCTGGTCGCCGTCGCCGACCCCCGCGTGGCCGATGAGGCCGTCGAGGCCAGCCTCGACGAGTTGGCGTTGCTCGTCGACACTGCCGGCGCCGACGTGCTCGCACGGATGGTCCAGCGGCGCGACAGTCCCGATCACACGTGGTACATCGGCAAGGGCAAGGTCGAAGAGCTCAAGCAACTCTGTCTCGCCGTCGACGCCGACACGGTGGTGTTCGACAACGAACTCTCACCTGCCCAGCAGTTCAACCTGGAGAAGCTGCTCGGCCGCACTGCGCTCGATCGCACTGCGGTGATCCTCGACATCTTCGGCCAGAACGCACACACGTTGGAAGGCAAGGCCCAGGTCGAGCTGGCGCTGCTGCGCTACCGGCTGCCACGCCTCCGGCGCGGCGCCGACGCGAAGCTGTCACAGCAACGAGGTGGCGTCGGTGCCCGGTTCGGTAGCGGCGAGACCAAGATCGAAGTCGATCGTCGCCGCATCATGCGTCGGATCAACAAGCTCGAACGGGATCTCGACTCGCTGGCCGACACCCGTGAGCTGCAGCGCAAGGGCCGCGGTCGCAGCGGGCTCGGCTCGGTGGCGATCGTCGGGTACACCAACGCCGGCAAGTCGTCGCTGTTGAACCGGCTGACCGACTCCGGGGTACTCGTCGAGGACCGCCTGTTCGCCACACTCGACCCCACGACACGGCGACTCGCGCTCCCCGGTGGCGAGCCCGTGCTGCTCTCCGACACGGTCGGGTTCATCAACCGTCTTCCGCACGGCCTGGTCGAGTCGTTCAAGGGAACGCTCGAGGTGGCAGCGCTGTCGGACTATCTCGTCCACGTGGTCGATTCGAGTGCGGCAGACCCCGAGGGTCAGATCGACGCCGTACGCAAGGTGCTCGGAGAGATCGATGCCACCGCCGTGCCGGAGCTCCTCGTGTTCAACAAGGCCGATCTCGCTCCCGGCGAAGCCAAGCAGCTGGTCGAGGATCATCCCGGTTCGGTGGCGATCTCGGCGACGACCGGAGAAGGAATCGACGAGTTCCTGCGCACGTTGGCCGACCGCCTCCGCACGCTCACCGTGGTGCACGAACTGGTGGTGCCCTACGACCGCGGCGACATCATGGCCGCCGTGCACCGCGAGGGCGAGGTCGTCTCGGTCGCAGACGGTCCTGATGCGTGGACCGTCCGGGCCCGGCTCTCCGACGCCTCGGCCGGTCGGCTCTCGGAGTTCGCCTCCGGAGCAGACACGTGAGCGGCTTCGTACCGCCGCCCTATCCCTACGACCGCCTGAACCGCCTCACACCGATCACCGAGGCCCACGTGGGCGGCACGGTCGATCTGTCGATCGGCACCCCGTTCGATCCGCCGCCCGCGAGCGTCATCGAGGCGCTGTCATCGAGCGGCACCGAACGGTCGTATCCGCCCAGCATCGGCACGCTCGCATTCCGAGAGGCTGCTCGGCGGTGGATGCTGCGGCGTTTCGAGCTCGACGTGCCGAGCGGCCAGATCGGTGCGACGATCGGCTCGAAGGAGTTCGTCGCCACCCTGCCGCAGTGGATGCACCTGCGCACGCCGTCGCGCGACACGGTGTTGTATCCCGCCGTTGCCTACCCCACCTACGAGATGGGAGCCATCCTTGCCGGATGCCGGCCGTTGCCGGTGCGTGCGCTCCCGGAAGGACGGATGGATCTCGATTCGATCGATTCGGCGGATGCTGCCCGGGCGCTCTTGCTGTGGGTGAACAGCCCCGCCAACCCCACCGGTGCGCTCGACGACCTCGACGCGGCGGCGCAGTGGGGCCGAGCGCACGGCGTCCCGGTGTTCTCCGACGAGTGCTACGTCGAGTTCACGTGGACCGGCCGTGGTCGCACGATCCTGGAGTCCGGGGTCGACGGCGTCGTTGCCGTGCACTCGTTGTCGAAGCGCTCGAACCTGGCGGGCGTCCGCGTGGGCTTCTACGCCGGCGACGCCGATCTCGTCGGGTACCTGCAGGAGGTCCGCAAGCACGTCGGCATGATGGTGCCCGGCCCGGCGCAGGCAGCAGCGGTCGCCGCCCTGGACGACGACGAGCACGTCGAGGTGCAGCGCGACCGGTACCGCAACCGCCTCGACCTGCTGGCGTCGGTGCTCTCGGACTGGTCGGGTGAACCCGTTGCGCTGCCTCAGGGAGCGTTCTACCTGTGGATCGCCGCCGGTGACGGGTGGGACTACACCGAGCGTCTTGCTCGCGACGGGGGAGCGCTGGTGAGCCCGGGAGAGTTCTACGGGACCGACGGTGCCGCATTCGTGCGTGTCGCCGTGGTACAACCGGACGAACGGGTGCAACTGGTTGCCGATCGCCTGGCGACCGCACGGCGGTGACCCACATGACAGCGACCCACTTGACGGTGACCCACATGACGAGCGATCACGACACGAGCACACGCTGCAGCGAGGCGTTCGATGGCTGAGCGCGCCGGTCGCCGTGGATGGATGCTTGCCGCTGGCGTGCTGATCCTCATCGGGCTCGTCGGCGCCGCCGCGGCGATGTGGATCGCTGCAGGCGATCGTCGCGCCGACAACGTTGCCGGGTTCGCGCGGGCGCCGATGGGCTGCGACACGACACTCGATTTCGAGTCGACCGGCACCTTCGTGCTGTACATCGAGACCAGCGGCGAATTCGGTGACCTGGCCGGAGCGTGTGACGCCCAACTGCGCTACGACCGGGACGCCGACGACATCCCGTTGGTCGAGCTGACACTGCGTGGCCCTGACGGTGACGACGTCGAACTCACCGAGGCGCGAGACGTCAGTTACGAGGTCGACGGGTTCGTCGGTGTCTCGGCGCACGAGGTCGACATCGACATGCCGGGCGACCACGTGCTCACCGTTGCGCCGACCGGTGGTGATGCGTTCGCCATTGCCGTCGGGCGCACTCCCGACGAAGGCGTGGCGTTGCTGCGCTGGGGAGCCGTCGTTGCAGCGATCGTCGGGCTGGTCGTC
>JBGTIA010000257.1:0-5314 GCA_041745835.1 Ilumatobacteraceae bacterium
GTTCATCGACGCGTACCAGCTGGTGTTCGGGGTCGAGCCGATCTGCCGCGTCCTGCGGGACCACAGCGTGCCGATCGCCCCGAGTACCTACTACTCGCGCGCCTGATGCGTTTGGCGGGCGTACGGGGCGTGAGCCGCCGCAAGCACGATCGGCCGGCGATGCCGGTGCTCGTGGAGATGCAACGACGGTCTTGCGACGTCCGTGTTCGTAGGCCCCGAACCGTCCACGGAACTAGGGACACTCCTCGCCTGGCCACGACTGGAACCGTTTGGAAGGGTGACCGTGAGTGGTTTATCCGCTTGGTTGTCCCGGTCTCTTGGGTAATCTACGACCGTGGCTCAAATAGACGGCCCAAGCACCGACTGGTCTGCAAGCATTGCGGTCGCATCTTCCATTGCGGTCACCGCTAGTCCTTGGGCCGCACGGATATCGGCTTTGGTTCACTCGGCTTCTAGGCCTGTTGTTATTCACGAAGGGGCAGGAGCGCTCGCCGATGTCGTGACGGAGTGCCTTGAGTCAATTGACAGGCCCGTCGTTCGTCTTTCGCTGCCACAGTCTGACTGTGATGACGGCGAGCTCGGCAATCAACTTGCTGATGCTGTTAACTCTGCAACACGGTCGAAGGTGTTCCAGTACGGATTAGGTCTGAGTGGAACCTTTGGAGCGCTAGACAAATTCGTGGAGTTGTTGGGGCCATTCACGATCATCGTCGTTGGAGGAGAACACCTTTCCGTTGCAGTATTGGAACAAGTGTTTGGGCTAAACCGTAGCGGTACACAGGTTGTGGTTTTTTCGATGGATAGTTCGTTGTCCTTTCAGACCGACTGTGCCGCGATCGACAGCGAGCTATGCCTCACGTTTGAAGAGGCACTCTGGCTAACTGATGGCGTTTTGGCACCGGCGGCGGTTGAGGATTTAATCGAGAGAACGAACGGATCGTACACCCAGTTTGTACACGCCACAGCACATGTGTTCGGCGGTAAAATTGCGAGCGGCTTGAAGCAAGAGTCGAGTACATTCGACGCTGCGCAGGAATTTGGTTTGGATGTGCGGACAGTGCTTGCGGCAGTCTTGAAGCGAAAGAAGTACGTTGAGGCGTTTCGGTTGGCGGTCGAAAAATTACCTGAGGCCGTTCCCGGTATCGTCGAGGACTGCGGAGAGGCATATTTTGAGCGAGGTTTGTTCGAGCGATTTTGGATTCTTCTGCAAAGACTACCCGAGTCGTCTTTAGGCGATGAAGCGGTTCTTAGGTGGTACTACGCGACGGCAATGGCGCTCAATCGCCACGCAGACGTAGTTCCTCTCGTCGAAAAACTTTTGGCACACTCCGAGGCGCCGGAACTCCGCGCTCACTATGCGGCATCGATGCCCCGCAGTAACCTTCTGTCGGAAACTACGCGTGCGGTCCTTGCGCGTGTTACGCCGATTACACTGCGTCATCACGCTTTTGCATTGTCAATCAGTGGTCAGCTTACGGAGGCCATCGAGACACTCCAACGCGCACTGCGGTTAGCCGAACTTCTTGGGCGAGATCAGCTTGTCGTGGCAATAGCGACGGACATTGCAACGGCTTTGCAGCGCAACGGCGCTTTCCGGGAGTCTTTGTGGTGGGGTGAGTGGGCGAGTAGCCAATATATTGAGAGAGGCTTGAACGAACATTACCGAAGGTTGTGCGCACTCTCTGCAATGGCATTCAGTAAGTTGCTTACCGGACAAGACGTCGGCTTGGCCGAGGCTCTACAGGAGCTTCACATCTCCGAGAGCTTGCTTGGCGTACCGTCGTATGAAGGAATTGTCTCAACGGTAGCAGATGCGAGTTTTGTTCGGGGTCAGCTGGAGAGAGCGCTCCAGCTCTATGAGGCCGTATACGACAGCAACCCCTTCGATCAAGTTGCGTCGGCTTCGGTTGATTACGTTAAGTGCCTCGTTGAAGTAGGTCGACTTGAAACAGCGATTGAGGTTGGTGGACGTGTCGTTGCGTTGTCTAGAGGAGCATCCGAGTACGAGCGAAACTGTGCCTTGTTGAGTTTAGGAATTGCGCGCCGCGCGGAAGGACATCCCGATGCCGTCAATCTCCTGCGTACGGCTTCCAATGCATTCTCAGGTGAAGGTGACGCGATTAGATTTATTCAAGCCAAGCTTAATCTCATCTTGCTTTCGCTCCACAAGTCTGCCTACACCGAAGCGGTCGACGAACTCGACGATTGCCGGCACCTCGTCGCAGAGCTCGGAGGAAGTGGTTGGACCTTGCTCGGCGGTCATTCCGAAGCGTTGAGCAGCTTTCGGAGTTCGCTTGAGGAACCGTTCGATGGTATCGACGCAAGAGTTCTCGGTTCTCCGTCGATGAGGCTAAATGCTCGCAGTGTCGAGTTGTCGGATCGTCAACTGGACTTTCTGGTGGTCCTACTGAGCTCGCAAGATGGGCTCACTCTCCAGGAAGTCGCGACACGAGTTTACGGCGATCGCGCAGTACTTGGCACGGCTAAGGCCCTAATCTCCCGCCTGAGAGGAGCCATCCCGGTTGAGTCAAGGCCCTATCGACTGGCCGTTCCTTACCGTGCGGACTTCTTGGAACTGCTCGAGCACCTGAAGCGTGGCCAAGTCCGCCAAGCGCTGAACTTGTACAAGGGACCGTTGCTTCCGGACTCGGATTCGCCCGCGGTCGTCGAGTTGCGCGAGCACATCGACGAGGCGCTGCGGCAGGCGGTGCTCGAGTCGGGCGACGCCGAGGCGATGATCGAGCTGGCGAATCGAATGGGTTCCGGGGACCTCGAACTCTTGGAGACCGCGCTCGAGTACGTGCCTCAGAACGACCCCCAGTCGCCGCTCCTTCGGGCGCGCATTCGCCAAGTTCGAAGGGATTGGGGGGTCGATGGCGGTGAGCGTGACGACCGAGGGAAACGTTCGCGCACCGACCGTCGATCGGGTGAGCGATGACCGGAGGCCGTCCGCGGCATCGGGTACGCGAACGAGGCTGATCGCGCGACTCGCTTGAATGGTGGGTGCCACTTGTTGCGAAAACGCTTGACGCCGTCGACGCGGCCGCGTCGAGACTTGCGAGCGAACCAGACGTGGTGCGGGTGGCGAAGGCGGAGCCGAACGAGTCCGTAGCTCTCACGACCGTGCCGACGATTCGCATCGATCCTTGTGGGCCTTGCCGACGGTACGTGCCGTTGTCGCCACCGGCGTGAGTGCCGTCGAGCTCGCTATGGTACGCGACGTCGGCGAACGCCGGGATGACGCGCGGACGGTCGAGAGTCCTACACCGGATCGCGGATGGACCGCGATCCGGTTTCGGAGGGACCGAACCTCGAACGATTCGGTGCGGCCGCGCGTCGGTTCGTTTGAGTGAAGTGACCGTCACTCGCATCGCGCAACTCGCGACCCTGCGGTCGTGCCCCTGACCGGAGTCAACCGTCCGCGTCGGACCCGTCGATCAAGTGCGCGATGAGCTGCGCCCGGTTCTCCGCCCCGGTCTTGCAGAGCACGTTGCTGATGTGGGCGTTGACGGTCTTGGTGGCGATCGAAAGCGTGCTGGCGAGCTCCTTGGTGTCGAGGCCGCGCAACAGCAAGCGCGTGACGCGCAGCTCCATGTAGGTTAGGCCGGAGCGCCACTGGTACGTCCGTTGCGCGGTCGCGGCTGCGTACACGCCGGAGAGCAGGGCCGGCTCGTCCGTCGACGTGACCACGCCGGACACGTGGTAGGACGCCAGGCAATCGAGGTAGACCGGATGCGACGCCTGCGTCGCGACGAGGGTCCTCGCTCGAAGCACGCTGTCGAGTCCTTCGAGGCGCTTGAGCGCCCAGGTCAGCGGGAAGTCCAGCAGAACGTGCGCGAGGTACGGCGTTGGCCCGTCGTCGCCGATGAGCTTCGCCTTGCGCAGCGCTTCGTCGATCAGTCGTTCGTACGCCGGGTGGCTTGCGTCGATGCGGGAGCTGATCTTCGAGGTGCCCATGGGGACGACCTCCTACGGGGATTCCGGGCCACCACGGAGGTGGGCGCGTGCCGGTGCGTGATCATGTATGGATCGCCGTTGCGCCCGGGTTGCCGCCAGGGTGCGGGTCATTGCCTCGAAGGTTGCGTGGCTGGTGCGTCCGTTGCACGTCGCTCGGAGACGCCAAACACGAGGCCCGCATCCGCAACGCCAAGGGAACGTGAATGTGAAGTAGTTGACGTTGTGCGCCTCTTGTCAATAACCTGGCGAGCGAGTCATCCGACAGGGCGGTGTCGCCGCGAACTTCTCGGTTCGTGGGCGCCGGCCCGAAGGAGTCTTCGCACATGGAGGTACGAATGCTACGAAACTCGATTCGCAAGCTCGTCGTCGCCCTCGCCGTCGTCGGCATGGTCGCGTGGTCGGCTGCCCAAGGCACCCTGATCATCGCCCAAGGCACCGACGCGGTCACCCTCGACCCGCACAACTCCACCGACTCGCCGACCGCGACCGTCCTGAGCCACATCTACGAGACCCTGTACGACTTGACGCCCGACGGTGAGATCGTGCCGCTTCTGGCGACGGGCGCCGAGATGTCGGCCGATGGACTCACCTGGACCGTCACGCTGCGCGACGACGTCGTGTTCCACAACGGAGCTCCGCTGACGGCCGAGGTCGTCGTGGGCAGCATGCAGCGGTTCACCAACCCGGACAACGCGTTCACGTTCGCGTTCCTCCTGAACCGCGTCCAAGAGATCGTCGCCGTCGGTGAGCACATCGTCGAGTTCCGCCTCTCGACGACGTTCGCACCGTTCCTCGCGCACCTCACCCACAACTCGACCGCCATCGTGCATCCCGACGTGGTCGCCGAGTTCGGTGAGAACTTCCCCGAGAACCCGGTCGGCACGGGGCCGTTCAGCCTCGACGACTGGCAGCGCGGCGAACGCCTCGACCTCGTCCGCTTCGAGGACTACTGGGGCACCAAGCCCGGCGTTGAGGGCGTTCGCTTCCTGACCGTGCCCGAGGACACCACCCGCATGGCGCTCGTCGAGACCGGCGAGGCCCACGTCGCGGTCCGCGTGCCGCCGCAGGACGTCGCGCGTATCGACGCGAACCCGGACGTGACCGTCCAGAACGTCTCGGGCCTCCGCACGATCTACATCTACTTCAACCAGCTGCTGGCGCCTTTCGACGACGTCCGCGTCCGGCAAGCCTTGAACTACGCCGTCGACAAGGAAGAGATTGCGGAGTTTGTCTTCGGCGGCGCCGTCCGTCCGAGCGACGCGCCCATCGCTCCGGCGATCTTCGGCTACTCCGCCGTCGGCCCCTACGAGTACGACCCGGAGCGCGCGCGCGAACTGCTGGCCGAGGCCGGCTTCGC
>JBGTIA010000258.1:0-1691 GCA_041745835.1 Ilumatobacteraceae bacterium
GCGTACGTACGGCCCGGAGCGCCGCCGGCGCCGACGTGACGGGATGGAGTGCCGGCAGCGTTGCGGCGGAACGCGCTGACCTCGGACGTCGGCGGGTCGAGGGTCGTCGATCGCTGGGACCAGGATGAACGCCGACTGCGGACGCGCCGAGCTGTATGCAGCGGAAGCGGCCGCGTTCGATGGGACTGATCTCGAGTCCGTGAGGCCGTTCGCCGACGTCGTCGAAGCGATCGAAGGAGTCGCCGGGGGATCGTGGTGGCCCGGTGTGGCAGTCCGGGTGGTCGCAGCGCGCCGTGACGCGAGGTCGTCCAGCGCTCGGCGCGTCGACGGCACGACGACGGCGATCCGGCTGTCTGCTGAGCAGCTGACGATTGCCACCGCGGCCCATGAGCTCGCCCACGCACTTGCCGGCCCCGCCCTCGGACACTCACCGGTGTTCCTGGCCGCGTACCTCGACGTCGTGGCGGTGATCACCAACCTCGACTCGCGTGACCGACGACGTGACCTCCACGTCCGCCAGCTCCGCGATGCCTTCGACGTCGCAGGACTTGCGGTCGGTCGGCGCCAGTGGCCCGCACCACCCGAGTCGACCGGCGCCGCAATTGCGCTGTGATCCGGAATCGGTCAGTAGCATCCTCCAACACATCCGGGATGTAGCGCAGCTTGGTTAGCGCGCCTGCTTTGGGAGCAGGAGGCCGGGAGTTCGAATCTCCCCATCCCGACCACATCTACCAGGTGTGATGCGATCAGCTGATCGTCCGAGAAGTCGGATGTATCAGCGATGTATCAGACTTCTGAGCGCTCGCGACGCTCGAGGAGGCGCCATGGCATGGAAGGCAACCGGTCAACCCACCGTCCGCAAGCAGCGAGACAAGTGGGTCGTGCGTGTCGACGGCATCGATACCGGCACGGGTCAGCACCGTCCGAGACAGCTCGGCACGTTCAATTCTCAACGCTCGGCACTCGCTGCGGCCCGGTCGACTCGTGCCGAGGACCGGTCAACCGAACGGGGCACGGTGAGTTGGCTCGTTCGCCGGTACGTGGCCGGCCGTACCGACATCACGCTCAAGTCGCGTGAGCAGTACGAGTGGGCGATCCCGCACATCGAGAACGGTCTCGGCGCCATTCAACTCTCGCTGCTCGACCGGGACGACGTCGCCACCTGGATCAGCAACCTCGCCGAGGGCGGCAAGCTCGCGCGGCGAGGCGTGCAGATCTGCCGCAACGTGCTGCGGGCGTCGCTGCGCGAGGCCGTTGACGAGGGATTGATCGCACGGAGTCCAGCCGCCCGTGTCGGCCTCCCCCGAACGGTCGCCAAGCCCGACAGGGTCAAGGAGACCGACGCATGGACTGCGGCTGAGGTCGACCGCTTTCTCGATGCCTCAGCGAGCCACCGCTGGGCGGTCGGCTTCAGGCTCGGCGTGCTTTACGGGCTGCGTCGCAGTGAGATCCTCGCGCTGCGATGGGATGACCTCGACACCAAGGCCGGAACGCTGCGGATCGACGAGAGCCTGGTGGCCACGCGGACCGGAGCGGCGTGGAGCAACGCCAAGAACGAGCGATCCCGTCGGATCATCCCGCTCGACGACGAAACGCTCCGAGAGTTCGCCCGGCGCCGAGCAGCACAGGCAGCGGAGCGGCTGGCGGCCGGCGAGGCGTGGGAGGACGAGGATCTGATCATCACGACGCGC
>JBGTIA010000259.1:0-6663 GCA_041745835.1 Ilumatobacteraceae bacterium
CGCCAGGGCGGGCCACGGCGTGTTCCAGTTCGCGCCCGATCATGCGCTCGTGCCGAGGGACGAGTGGCCGTGGATGAAGGAACTCGCCCGCCGAACCGGCCGCACGATCAGCGTCAACCTGAACCAACCCGACGATGCGCCCGACCTGTGGAAGCAGGTACTCGCGCTGCTCGACGAAGCCAGCGCCGAGGGCATCCCGATCGTCGCCCAGGTCGCCGGGCGCGTCGTGGGGCTCCTGATGTGTCTCGAAGGCAGCTTCAATCCGTTGGCGTTCCATCCCGTCTACGCATCGATCGCTGGGCTCCCACTGTCCGAGCGAGCCGCGGCGCTCGCCGATCCGGCACTGCGAGACGAGTTCGCCGCTGCGCCCGCGGAGGGTGGCGAGTTGTACCAGAAGCTGGTGCTCGACCGCCTCGATCGTTTCTGGCCTGCGGAAGACGGCGACATCGACTACGAGCCGTCGCCAGAGGAGTCCATCGCTGCGATCGCCGAACGAACCGGCACCAGGGCGACCGATCTGATGATCGACCAACTGGCGTCGAACGAGGGCAACGGCATCGTCCTCACCCCGTTCTTCAACTACGCCTACGGCGATCTGTCGTTCAGCTACGAGGTGCACCGGCATCCGGGAACCCGCATGGGCCTCGCCGATGCCGGCGCGCACTGTGGTGTGGTCTGCGACGGAGGAACGCCGACGTTCATGCTCACGCACTGGACACGCGACCGCACCCGGGGCCCGAAGCTGCCGCTCGAGTACGTCGTGCGACGCCAGACGAGCGAGACCGCCGGGTTGTACGGGCTCGGCGACCGCGGAGCGCTGGTACCTGGCCTGCGTGCCGACATCAACGTGATCGACTACGACAATCTCACCTTCGGAGCCGCCCGGATGGCCCACGACCTCCCCGCCGACGCCCGGCGCCTCGTGCAGAAGGCCAAGGGCTACGACGCCACGTTCGTGGCCGGCGTCCAGACCGTCGACCACGACGAGTTCACCGGCGAACTCCCCGGCAAACTCATCCGCGGCCCCCGCTGATTACATCAGGGGTCAGACCCGCGATGTAACGGCTCCCGTCAGTTCGGCGCGAAGACTTCGAGACGTCGAACCCGCGCGTGCTGGCGAAGGGGAACCCCTCGCCGATTCCTGCGCTCGAAATGGTCATGAGCTGTCCCGTGGTCACGTCGACGGTCGAACCCGTCGTGATCGAACACCGTGGGGTGAATGGAAGGGTCAACCGGAACATGGTCCCCGATGCATTGGCGATGACCTTGCCGTTGGCTGTCGGCACAATCGTGACCGATCGCACGACGACGTCTGCGTCCGACGAGAGGGCAACCTGTTGCGTCCCCGCGCTGTGGGAAGCCTGCGAGTTCGCGGCGGTCGCCTCGATCGTTGCGACGCGAGTTTCGAGAGCGCTCACCTGGGCTTGCAGCACCGCCACCTGGCTGCCACCGTCTGCTGCTCCAACGGTGTAGCCGACGACATCGACCAGCACGTCGGCGGTCGGGCCGGACACTCCATAGGCGTCGTAGGTGATCTCGATCCGACCGGCGTCGGGCCCCGACGTCGGCAATTGGACGGTGACGGCGTTGGGCACGAGTTGGCCAGACAGGAAGTTGAGATTCGACGCCGCAGGCGCTCCCGGGGCGTCGGCGGGGCGGACCGAGAGGAATCCGCTCGCTGTCGGCCCGACGACGGTGACGTTGAGGATCACCCCGGTGGCGCCAGTCGGAACCACGGTTGCCGGACCACCGGTTGTCGCGATCAGCCCGGTCACCTGCAGGTCCTGACCGATCGCTGAGACGAACGGACCGTTCAAGCCCACGTTCACCGGATCGCGGGTGTCGAGAACACGAACCGGTGTGACCATCACCGCCGACGACGGCGGCGACGGTCGATTACATCGCGGGTCTGACCCGTGATGTAATCAGCCGGGAAGGGGGACGGAGCGATCGCGCTCGTGGAGTACCCAGCCCTCGTTGCGGGCGATTTCGGTGAACGCTTCGTCGATGGCGAGCCAGTCGGTCAGGAGCGCATCGTCGAGCTGCACGGGCAGCATGACGAACTCGACGCGTTCAGCGCGTGCGTCGAGGCGTTGGCCTTCCATCGAGATGTCGGGACCGTAGAGCAGCACGCGGAACGGCACGGGGAACTGGTAGATCTCCGCTCGGTAGGCCAGGTGCGGTGTCAACCGATAGCTGGCCGACACCACGGCATCGTCGGGCACCAACTCGAAGAGCTCTCGTGCAGAGGTCGCATAGACGTTCTGGGTGTCGCCGTAGTACGCCGCCGTGCGCCCCCAGGGCATCGGCGCCCAGAGGTACGCCGTCAGCATTGTCGCTGCTGCGAGCACTCCCATCGCCAGCCGTCTCTCACGCATCGCGCCGATCGCATGCACCGTGCCGATCGCAAGCGCCGGCACGGCGATCAAGCTGTAGTGGTACTCGATCTGGTACTGGTACCAGAACGTGCTCAGAATGTTGGTGAACAGCACCAGGCCACTGATCAGCGCGACGTCGGGCAGTCTGGCGAACAGCCACGCGAACGGTGCGGTCATCTGCACGAGGTACCAGGGGCGTCCGTCGCGACGGAGATGCTCGACGAGTTGTGTCGGATTGGTGATCGAGGTGTCGATCAGGCCCCGTACACCACCGAACGGGATGCGCCACGTGTTGCGGGTGGGCACGCCGATCAGGCTGCGCATCACCACGAACATGGCCACCGCCATGAACGCGAGACTGCCGAACACGGTGAGCAACCCGATGCGCCGGTCGCGCCGGATCGCCACCCACATACCCAGCGGCACGATCACGAGCGAGGCATCTTCCTTCACGAGCAGCGACAGCACGACGAACACGGCGTAGAGACGCCACTTGCGTTCGAGCGCTGTATAGATTGCGAAGCCGACGAACACGCCGAGGAATGCGTCGGGGTGGAAGTTCTCGAGGTTCGTCCAGCCCACTGCCGGGTGCAGCAGGTAGGTCCCGGCGCCGACCAACGCCCACCATTCCGATCCGAGACGCCGGCGCGCATACAGGAAGACCGGGATCGCACCGGCAGCGATCGCCGCCGACTGTGCGGTGAACATGATCCACGCTCCGGGAGCGATCCAGTAGAGCGGGACGAGGAAGAGCAGGACGAACGACGTGTGGTCGCCGAACAGGTTGCGCCCCATCAGCGTGACGAATGGCGCATCGAAACGCGAGAGCAGCCACATTCCCTGGTCGTAGAGCGCCGAGTCGTAGGTCGCGGTGCCCAGCGAATGATGGATGTTCAGCGAACGGACCGCGAAGTACCACGTCCAGATCAGCACTGCCCCCGCGAGGAACACCTGCGGTGCCGTCGGCGGTGTCACACGGTGCCACCACCGATCCGCGACAGCATCGCCATGATCGTCGGCGGCGCGAGACGTCGCCTCGTCGATCGTCGTCGACTCCGACATTCGCCTACTCTCGCAGGTCGCCGACCAGCGCCGAGAGCACGCCGTTGACGAACTTGCCGCTGTCGTCGGTCGAGAACCGCTTGGCCAGCTCGACCGCTTCGTCGATCGCGACGGCGACGGGCACGTCCGGGCGGTGTGCGAGCTCGAACGCCCCGAGTCGCAGGACGTTCAGGTCCAACACCGGCATGCGCACAAGCGTCCAACCCTTCGCTCGGGCAGCGATCGCCGCATCGAGCTGTTCGACGTGCTCGCCGACTCCGGTCACCAGCAACACGGTCAGCTGGTCGGGTTCGAGCACCTGCAGGGCCAGCGCATCGGCAGGCGTGATGCCCTTCGAGTACGCCTCGTAGAGCAGGTACAGCGCCCGTTCGCGAGCGTCGGAGCGGTCATCGGGGCGCGGCATGGCGGCCATGGCGTGTCGTCGACCCTGCGTCAGACCCGGGTGATGTAGTCGCCGGTGCGGGTGTCGACCTTGACCTTGTCGCCGGGCTCGACGAACAACGGCACCTGCAGGACCTTGCCCGTCTCGAGCGTCGCCGGCTTGCGCGCACCCGACACTCGATCACCCTGCACACCGGGTTCGGTCTCGGCGATGGTCAGCTCGACCGACGCCGCGATCTCGACGCCGATGATCTCGCCCTGGTACAGCGCGATCTGGGCGATCATCTGCTCGGTGAGGTAGTCAGCCGCCTCGCCGAGGGAGGCGTTCGGGACGTTCATCTGGTCGTACGTCGAGGTGTTCATGAACACGTAGTCGTCGCCGTCCTTGTAGAGGAACTGCATGTCCTGGCGGTCGACGATGGCCTGCTCGACCTTGATGCCGGCGTTGAAGGTCTTGTCGATCACGGCGCCGGTCCTGAGGTTGCGGATCTTGGTTCGCACGAAGGCACCGCCCTTGCCCGGCTTGACGTGCTGGAACTCGATGACCTGGAACAATCCGTTGTCGAGTGCGAGCGTGATTCCGTTCTTGAGATCGTTCACGGAGATCTGCGGCATGGTGGCGTCCTTCTGTCTGTCGGTGCGGTCGGTGTCCGGGTCTCAACCCGGAAACGGTCGCGGCACCGTGTGCGTGAGTGGCTGCGAGCCGGTTTCGGTGACGACGAGGAGGTCCTCGATCCGGAATCCACCGAAGCCGACACGATAGAGCCCCGGCTCGACCGTCACCACGTCCCCGACGACCAACACCTCCTCCGAGGCTTGGGAATGGAACGGTGGTTCGTGGATGACGAGGCCGACACCGTGCCCGGTTCCGTGGAGATACCAGTCGAGGTGCCCTGCCTCGTCGAACACGCTGCGGCAGATGTCATCGAGTTCACGGGCAGAGAGTCCCGATCGCACCGCTGCCGACCCGGCGGCGTGCGAGGCCTCGACGAGGGCGTAGACCCGCCGTTGTTCCTCGGTTGGTTCGCCGATCACGTACGAACGGGTCATGTCGGAGTGGTAGCCGTCGACGAGTGCTCCGACGTCGATGATCACGGTGTCGCCCTCGACGAGGCGACGGTCGGTCGCCTCGTGATGCGGGCGAGCAGCGTGATCGGGTCCACTGGCGACGATCGTGTCGTAGCTGCGGTCGTCGGCGCCGTGGAGGCGCATGCGGTACTCGAGTTCGTTGCGGATGTCGGCCTCGGTGACCGGTACGTCCACCGCCGCGAACAGAATCGCTTCCACCTCGGCCAGCGCCGCGTCCGCCGCCGCAGCGGCCGCCTTCATCCGTTCGATCTCCGCCGCGTCCTTGACCCGGCGTTGGAGCCCGACGAGCGAGTCGGTCGGCTCCAGGACAATGTCCTCAGCGAGCCGCTGCCACTCGGCGTGAGTGGTCGATGTCGGGTCGAGGCCCACCCGCTCGGCTGCACGGAGCGATTCCGTCAGCCGGTCGTGCAGCTTCGCTCTCGACGTCTCGGCGATGACGGTGGCACCGACCTGCGACGTCTCCGCGCGAGCCCGCTCGCCGTATCGGCCGTCGGTGCCGAGAACCAGCTCGTCGGCCGTCACGACCGCCCAGCCGTTCGAGCCGGTGAACCCCGTCAGCCATCGGACATCGACCAGGTCGGTGAACAGCAGCGCGTCGCAGCCGTTCCCGAGCGGCAGCCGAGGCTGGATCATCGCCAGTCGTGCGGCGTGGTCGATCGGCGTGAAGGTGCTCACGAGACGAAGCGCTCCAGCGTCGCTCTCGCCGCAGTTTCCGGCACGCCCTCGACCACCTCGACGCCGTCGGGGCCGTCGAGCACGAACGTGAGGCCGTCGATAGCCTTCTTGTCACGTGCCATCAGCGCCATCAATTCGTCGACGTCGAGGCGTGCGGGCGGGGTGATCCGCAAGCCGTACTCCCCCGCCACGATGCGTCGATGGTCCTCGACGCGATCCTCGCCGATGCGACCGAGTTCGAAGGCGAGTTCGGCTGCGAAGACCAGACCCACGGCCACCGCTTCGCCGTGGGCGAGGTCGTGGTCGGTCGCCGTCTCGAGTGCGTGGGCGAGTGTGTGGCCGTAGTTCAAGAGTGCCCGCCTGCCTCCTTCACGTTCATCGGAGGCGACGACCTCGGCCTTGATCGCGACACATCGAGCAATTCGAGCTTGCAATGGCATGGACAGCAGGTCGTCGCCGGTCAGGAAGTGGTACTTCGACATCTCGCCGAGGCCGCAACGGGTCTCGCGTGCGGGCAAGGTGGCGAGCGCATCGAGATCACAGATCACGCCCGAGGGCTGCCAGAAGGCACCCACCAGGTTCTTGCCCTCCGGAAGATTCACGCCGGTCTTCCCGCCGATCGCGGCGTCGACCATGCCGAGCAGCGTGGTCGACACGTGCACGACGGGTGTGCCTCGATGCCACGTTGCTGCCGCGAAGCCGGCCACGTCGGTGACCATGCCGCCGCCCACCCCGACGACCACGTCACGCCTCGTCAGCCCCTGCCGGGCGAACCCGCGAGTCAGCGTTTCGATCGTCGCCAGCGACTTCGCCGCCTCGCCACTGCCGATCACGTACGTCTCGACGTCGCGATCCGGCAGCGAGACCGTCAGCGGGATCGACTCCTGCGTGACGACAGCGACCCGGCGCGCCGACGACGGCAGCAGCGTCTCGAGTTCGGCGACGGCGCCGTCACCTACGATCACCTCGTACGCTCGGTCGGCCAGCGGAACCGTCACGCGCAGCATCGGAGCACCGCCTTGGCCACCTCGCTCGGCGTCCGGCTGTCGACCGACACGATCGCGTCGGCCACCTCTTG
>JBGTIA010000260.1:0-8321 GCA_041745835.1 Ilumatobacteraceae bacterium
TTGCTGCGCTCGGGCGCGGGGCGGACGCGATCGGACTCGCCGTCGACGGCGGCTACTGGGCGATCGGCCTCCATCACGTCGACGCCGAGGTGTTCGAAGGCATCCCCATGAGCACGTCGGTCACCGGCCTTGCTCAGCTTCGCCGGTTGCACCGCCTCGGCCGTAGCGTGCACCTGCTGGCGTGCGCACACGACCTCGACACCATCGACGATCTGCGCCTCGCCGGAAAGCGTGGCGCCGGCGGGCATCGTGGTGCGGACCGCCTCGGCGCGGCGGCGCGAGACGTGTTGCGGTCCTTCGGGGAGTGTTGAGGGCGACCGACCGGTCGCAGCATTACTCATGCTCAACGAATGCCCAGGCGGGCGTCGGAGCCCTCGGGCATCCCTCGCAGCAACCCGAGCAACACCAGCGCCGGGACCGACAACGGCAGCACGGTACGGGTCAGCAGCAAGTCGGTGTCGAGACGTCCGCCGCGCACCGTCGGCCCGAAGCTTCCCCAGAAGGCGCCGTCGGCGGTGATCGTGAGCTCGCTCGGGATGTCCGCCGGTCGTGCTTCGACACCGAGGGACAGTTCGTCGGCGCGCCCGCGCCGCACGATCGGACGGATCAGGTGGTCGTCGGGCTGCACTCCGAGCGACGCCACCAAACGCTTGAGCGGGGTGAGGCGAACATCGTCGAGTTCCCACGCCGTGGTGGTCGCGATGCGCACGCGCACGCCACGCTCGATGAGGCGGGGCACCGCTTCGACGACCTTCGCGAAGTTGTCCGGGCCTCGGGCCATGTCGTTGACGTCGGGCAGGTGGGAGTCGAGCGAGATCTGCACGGCGATGTCGTGACCGGCGAGCATCGCAGCACGTTCCAGGCGGTCGCCGACGAACAATGTGGCGTTCGTCAGCAGCACGAGCGGCAACTCGCGTGACATTTCGATCACCGTCTCGGGCAGCCACGGCAGCAGGAACGGCTCGCCGCCCGTGACACCGAGACCGGTGAACCCGAGCGAACGGGCCTCGTGCGCCACTGCAAGCATGGCCGCAGGTTCGAGTTGCCGACGCGCGCTGCGTGGCGAACTCTCGGTGAGGCAGTACGAGCAGGCGAGGTTGCAGTGATAGTTGGCATACAGCCACACTCGTCCGGGCAGCACGCCGTCGCGGATCGCCTCCGGAATCGGACCGTTCACCTTCGTCGCTGTGTCGTCGACCAGGTCGGTCACTGCAGTCCTGCTTCCTGGAGGCGTTCGATCGTGTCGCGCGACGTCGGAAGTTCGAAGCCGGTCGCGAACCGGTTGAGGAACATGGTGGCACCGATCGTGGCCGACAGTTCGACGAGCAGATGGTCAGGGAAGCTCGCTCGGGCCTCGTCCCACACTTCAGCAGGGACCGGACCGGTTGCGCCGGCCATCGCGTCGATCCAGCGCAGCAGTCGTCGTTCCCCGGGGTCGTCGAACACGTCCTCGATCGGCACGTCGCCGCGCAGCGCCCGGATCTCGTCGAACGACAGGCCGACGTCGATCGCAACCGTCGTATGCGCGTGGATGCAGTACTCGCAGCCCTGGAGCGCAGAGGTGCGCAGGATGGCGAACTCCTTGTGTCGCGTGCTCGCCGCGCCGTCGCCGAGGGCCGCCGATACGAATCCAAGCGTCGGGCCGAGCAACTCGGGCACGTTGGCCAGCGCCGCAACGATCGGGCCGGGGTCACCCGACTCGAAGAATGCCGCCGCCGAGATCGGTGCCGTCGTTGCGTCGAGGAGGTCTATCCGGGCCACCGGCGGAGTCTTCCAGTGTTCGTTCACTCCTCGCCAACGGCCAGGTTGGATTTCTCGAACGTTCACGATGCGAACGTCGCCTACGTTGCGGGCCATGACCTCCGAGCGCGATCACTGGGAACGGGTGTGGACCGACGGGACCCGCGAGCAGATGAGCTGGTTCCAGGTGGCAGCCGAGCCCTGAGCATCGATCCTGCGCCGCGTGACGGTGCCATCGGGCCGGGTCGCCGTGATCGGAGCCGGGGTGACACCGCTCGCCGGTGAATTGCTGTCGGCAGGTTTCGACGTGGTCGCCGTCGACATCTCCAGCGCCGCCATCGAGACGCTCCGGTCGACGGTCGGTGAATCGACCCACGTCGAGTACGTCGTCGCCGACGTCCGGGAGCTGCGACTTGCCGACACCGTCGACGCCTGGCACGACCGGGCGGTCTTCCACTTCCTGGTCGAACCCGCCGATCAAGAGGCCTACGTCGCTTCCGTCCGCTCGGCGCTTGGGGTCGGGGGACACGTCGTGATGGCCACCTTCGCACCGGACGGCCCCGAGAGCTGCAGTGGGCTGCCCGTGGCCCGCCACGACGCGGCGAGCCTTGTCCAGCGCTTCGGCGCAGGGTTCGAACTGACCGAGTCGTTCGAAGCCGAGCACTCCACACCCGGCGGCTCGACGCAACGATTCACCCACGCCGTCCTCCGCCGCACCTCCGCGCATGAGATGTGACCCAGGCGTCACCGGTTCCATCTCGTGAACAACCGGACAACATCGTTCGGTTCGATGGCACGGGGCGGCTGCGACCTGCCGATCGTGCGATGCGCGAGACCATGATCAGGCAGCGTGGAGCTGAGACCGCCCCGTGGGGCTACCAGGCGTACGCCTCGGGTGCGGTGCCGCCCGGTCCGGGAAAGATGGCGTCGATCGCTGTCAGTGTGTCGGGAGCGAGGGTGATCTCGAGCGAGCGCAGCGAGGCGCCATCGAACTGGCCCAGCGTGCGCGGTCCGATGATCGGGCAGGTGACGCCGTCCTGCGCGAGGAGCCACGCCAACGCCACCGCTGCAGGCTCCTCACCGAGATCAGCGCACAGCTGCTCCCACTGCTCCAGCTGAGGACGCAGCTTGTCGATCCGCTCCAGCGATTGTGGGGACTGGCGGCGGGCTCGGTCGGAGTCGCCGAGTACGCCGCCGAGCAGCCCGCTCGACAGCGGACTCCACGGGATCACGCCGACGCCGTACTCGCGACATGCAGGGAGCACCTCGAGTTCGACGGTCCGCACGAGGAGGTTGTAGTGGCTCTGCTCGCTGACGAGGCCGAGCGTGTTCCGGCGGGCGGCCGCTTCGTTCGCTCGAGCGATGTGCCATCCGGCGAAGTTGCTGCTGCCGACATAGGTGATCTTGCCCTGCTGGATCAGCGTGTCCATTGCCTGCCACACCTCCTCCCACGGCGCCGTCCTGTCGATGTGGTGCATCTGGTAGAGATCGATGTGGTCGGTCTGCATGCGCCGCAGGCTGTCCTCGCACGCCATCCGGATGTGACGTGCGGACAACCGGCCGTCGTTCGGCCACTCCGACATCGCGCCGAAGAGCTTCGTCGCCAGGACGATCTTGTCGCGCCTGCCGCCGCCCTGGGCGAACCATCGTCCGATGATCGACTCGGTGGCGCCAGCGCCCTTGTCACCGCCATAGCGGTTCGCGGTGTCGAAGAAGTTGATGCCGAGTTCGACCGCGCGATCCATGATCGCGAACGACTCGTCCTCGGGCGTCTGGGGCCCGAAGTTCATCGTGCCGAGACACAGCTCACTGACCTGGAGAGCGGTGCGGCCCAATCGTCGATAGCGCATGGGCACAGCCTCGCAGACCCGCGTGCCGGCACTCGACGCCGAACGGCTGGGGTGCCGTGTTCCCGATGGTCAGGGGTTCTCGTCGCCCTCGAAACCGATGAGCCAGGGCAGGCCGAACCGGTCCACGACCTGGCCGTCGGAGGCTCCCCACGGCCGCTGGTGCAGCTCGTCCACGATGTGGCCACCGTCGGCGAGGCGGGCGAACCATGTGCGCAGGGTCGCCGGCGCTGCCGCCCCGAGGAGTGAGAGCACCATGCCCTCGCACCGGAATGGCGTTCCGCCTTCGGCCACGTCGGAGGCGAAGATCGAGACCGGCCCGTCCGTCAGGAAGCCGTGGGCCACGGCGTCGGCCGGGCCGTCCGTCCTGCTGAACTCGGCGTAGGTGTGCAGCTGGACGGTGCAACCGAAGACCTCGCCGTAGAAGGTGAGGGCCTCGCGAGCCGTTCCGGGAAGCTGGATGTAGGGCGTGGGGTCGGTCAAGCGGTCGATGCTAGATGTCGACACAGCCTGCGACGTGTGCCACCCGAACTCGGTACGGGAGAAATGGGACTCCGTACCTGGTGTTGCCCGTGCGTTCGTGCTTTGGTGGACGCCGAGGGTTCGCCGTCGAGCCCTGCACAAGAGCGCGATGGGAGGACCCCGGTGACAGCGGAGAATCACGACGATCGCACCAGCGCCCAGCACTGGGCAGACGAGGCGCGCGACGAACTCAACGCAACGGGGCTGGCCGGCTTCGCCACGTTCCTGGCGGACGGCTTCGTCCAGGAGTCCCGGAGGAGCGCACCGTTCGAGTTCAACCGCACGCAGGTGCTCGGGTCGCTCGAGATGATGGCGCAGATGGAGATGACGGTCGGCGGGACCGACATCGCCACCGCCGGCGATCGATGCCTGCTCACCCGGCGGACGTACCGGCACCGTACGGGCAGTGCCGAGCTGCTCGCCGTGAGCGTGTGGGACGGTCAGGGTCACCTCGTGCGATTCGTCGAGTTCGATGCCGATGCCCTCGACGACGCGCTCGCAACACTCGCCGCCGTCTCCGGCGAGCCGATCGTCATGTGTACGGGCGACGCACAACCATCGCGATAGGTGGATCATGACGTTCGGCACTGGTGTCGAGCGCCGGGATGCCTCAGCCTGTCACGTACGGGCACGGCGTCGACCTGCGGTGCGGATGGAAATGAAGGTGGAGATGAAGGTGGAGCTGGAGATGATGAGCGAAGCGAGTGGCCCAGCGTTCGGAGGCATCGGCCCCGACGCGAACCTGCTGCTGCCGCTGCGACGGCTGGTCGAACATCACGGCGATCGGGTGATCGCGATGACCCGCGATGGCGACCACTTCGTCGACTGGTCCGTCACGCAGACCGCCGCCCGGATTCGTGCGGTCGCCAAGGGGCTGGTGGCGTGCGGCGTCGAACCGGGGGCACGGGTCGCGCTGATGTGCCACACGCGATTCGAGTGGGTCGTCGTCGACATGGCGATCATGTCTGCCGGCGCCGTGACCGTTCCGGTGTACGACACGTCCTCGGCCGAGCAGCTCGCCTGGATCCTCGAAGACAGCGGCGCTGTCGTCGCGTTCATGGAGAACGACGAGATGCGTGCGGTGTACGACACCCTCGACAAGGAGGCGTTCAGCTGCCGCCATGTCTTCACGATCGACGCCACCGGCACGGGTCCGGGCCTCGAGGAGATCGAGGCACTCGGCACCGACGTGGACGATGAGGAGATCGAGCAGCGGACTGCCGCACTCGGGCCCGACGACACGGCAACGATCATCTACACCTCCGGCACGACGGGTCGTCCGAAGGGGTGCGTGCTCACCCACGGCAACCTGTGCGCCAACGTGGCCCAGACCGTCGGCGCGATCGGCGCCGAGATCCAGCCGGACGACGTCGGACTGCTCTTCCTGCCGCTCGCCCACTCGCTCACCAAGGGCAACCTGCTTTTCAGCCTCGAGGTGGGGGTCCGCACCGGTTTCGCCACGGACATCGCCCATCTTGGCGAGGAACTCGGGATGGTGCACGCCTCCGTGATCGCCGCGGTGCCGCGGGTCTTCGAGAAGGTCTACAACTCGGCGCAGCACACCGCGCACTCGACTCGCAAGGGACCGATCTTCGACCGTGCCGCCTCCGTGGCGGTGAGGTGGTCGAAGGAGCACCACCGAGGAAGCGTCGCGCCGTGGACTGCGCTGGAACACGCGCTGTTCGAACGCCTCGTCTACGGCAAGCTTCGCCATGCCCTTGGCGGCGGGCTGCGTCTCGCGTTCAGCGGCGGGAGTCCGCTCGGCGAACGGCTCACCCACTTCTTCGACGGGATCGGTGTCCGCATCTTCGAGGGGTACGGGCTGACCGAGACCAGCCCGACCCTCACCATCAACCGCCCGGGGGCGTGGCGTCCCGGATCGGTCGGCCAGCCGCTCGCCGGCACCACGATCCGCATCGCCCACGACGGGGAAATCCTGGCGAAGGGCCCACAGGTGTTCGTCGGATACTGGAAGAACCCGCATGCCACCGCCGAGGTCATCGACGGTGACGGCTGGTTCCACACCGGCGACATCGGCGATCTCGACGACGACGGCTTCCTCCGCATCACGGGCCGCAAGAAGGAGCTGATCGTCACCGCAGCCGGCAAGAACGTGGCCCCGGCCCCGCTGGAGGATCGTCTGCGTGCCCACCCGCTGGTGAGCCAGGCGGTCGTGGTGGGCGATCAGCGACCGTTCATCGCCGCCTTGGTCACCATCGACGAGGACGCGTTCGTCGACTGGGCGTCCGAGGCCGGGATTGCCGGCAGCACCGTTGCCGACGCGTTCGAAAACGTCGAGCTCCGAGCGGCGATCAGCGCGGCCGTGAACGACGCGAACCTGTCGGTTTCGCGAGCGGAGTCGATTCGCGAGTTCGCGATCCTTCCCCACGACTTCACGATCGACGCCCAGGAACTGACCCCGACGCTCAAGGTGCGTCGAACGGTCGTGCACGCCCGGTATTCAGCCGCCATCGATTCGATCTACACCGACTGAGCCACGCGCAGCACGATGACAACGACGACCGATCCGCTCCCTTGCGACGGGGATGTGCTCTCGCTCGCCGACGGCGGACCGGTGCTCGTGCGCCAACTGCTCCCCTCCGACCGCGACGAGCTGGCCGAGCGGTATCTCGAGTTGTCCCCCGAAGCCCGTCGGACGCGCTTCCTCAACGCCCCCGACCATCTGTCCGCCCGACTGCTCGACTACCTCGTCGACGTCGACGGGTACGACCACTGTGCGTTGGTGGCACGGATGATGGATGAGGACGGCACACCGGGCGTGGCGATCGCGCGCTACGTGCGCGACCACCACGATCCGAGTTGCGCCGAGGCGGCGGTGACGGTGCTCGACGCTTACCAGAGCCGCGGGATCGGGTCGGCACTGATGCATCGGCTTGCCGAGCAGGCCCGTCGAAACGGCATCTCCACGTTCACCGCCACGGTGATGTGGGAGAACCGGGAGCTGCTCGCCAGCCTCCGCGCCCTCGGGGCAGACGTCCAGCCGAGCGAACCGGGCGTGGCCTCGGTACGCATCGCGTTGCTGCCGGTGACGGCCGATCTCCATGAGACCGAACTCCACCGTGTCCTCCGCGTGTTCGCCGAGCGCGTCGCCGACGCGATCGGCCTGCGCTTCGAGCGTTGAGCGCGCTGAACCACCGAAATGTCCCTCGATTGTTGCGCTCTGCGCAACAGAAGCGGGATTTTTCGGAAGGTTTGGGGGCGAGAGGGTGGAGCGTGAGGGGGTGCGCGGCGTTCGTCGTCAGCGGCGAAGGAGTTTGCCGGTGGTGTTGCGGGGGAGTTCGGCGACAAAGTTGACGTCGCGTGGCACCTTGTGGCGAGCGAGTTGGGCGGCGACGAACGATCGGAGACCGTCAACGTCGATCGATCCACCAGAGCGGCGGACGACGAAGGCCGCCAGCCGCTCGCCGAACTCGTCGTCGGGCACGCCGACCACCATGGCGTCGACCACGTCGTCGTGTGCCAGCAGGACCTCCTCGACCTCGAGGGGGAACACGTTCTCGCCACCGCTCACGATCATGTCGTCGGCGCGCCCGGTCACGAACAGCCGGCCCTCGGCGTCGAAGTGGCCGACATCACCCGACGACATCAGCCCGCGGATCCGGTCCTTCGTGCCACCACCGGTGTACTCGGTGAACTGCCCGTCGCTGCCGACCACGATCAGGCCGCTGTCACCCGCTGGCACGGGTTCACCCCGCTCGTCGACGACCTCGACGACGGCGCCGGGAATGACTCGACCGGCGGTTCCCGGTGCGGCCCGCAGGTCGGCGGGGGTTGCGAGTGTCGCCTGGCCCACCTCCGTCGAGCCGTAGAGGTTGTAGAGGTTGTCGCCGAAGCGGTCCATCCATTCGGTAGCTACGGCGGCGGGCAGCGCCGAACCACTGGAGGCGACGATCCGCAACGACGAGACGTCACGATCGTGCGTTTCTGCGGCCAGGATGCGCTGGAGCATCACCGGCACGACAGCGAGCACGTCCGCTCGTTCGGCCTCGATCGCGTCCAGCGTGGCGTCGACGCTGAATCGGCGTACGAGCACGGCGGTCGAGCCGGTGGCCGCCGCGATCGTGAGCTGGGCGAGTCCCCACGCATGGAACAGCGGAGTGGGGATCACGGCGATGTCGCCGGCCCGATACGGGATGCGTTCCAGGACTCCCACCGCCGAGGCCAGCCCGGCGGGTCGGCCCGCACGGCGGG
>JBGTIA010000261.1:0-3471 GCA_041745835.1 Ilumatobacteraceae bacterium
ACCGCCGACTCGATCTGTACGAGGAGCAGACGTTCCCGTTGATCAAGCACTACGGCGATCAGAATCGTCTCGTCGTGATCAACGGCATCGGCCGTCCCGACGCCGTGTTCGACCGTCTCGTCAAGGCCGTCGAAGCGAACCGCAACTAGCCGGCGGCACCGGGACGCTCCGGTCGGGCCTCCCCGAGCGACGAGCGCCATACTCGGGAGATGGGCGATGTGGCATCGGAGCCGTCTCGTCGGCGGGGACGGCCCCCGGCGACCGACTCCGCCGACACGCGTCGAGCGATCATCGACAACGCCCGTCGGCTGTTCGCCGAGCGCGGCTACGGCGGCGTCACCAACAAGGAACTCGCCGCTGCCTCGGGCATCACGACCGGGGCGCTCTATCACTACGTCGAGTCGAAACTCGATCTGTACGTGGCGGTGCATCGTGACATGCAGCAGCGTGTCTACGGCAGGTTCGTCGAGGCCGTCGAGGCGGCGGACACCTTTCTCGGCACGTTGGAGGGCATGCTCGAGGCAGCACACCGGATGAACGTCGAGGATCACACGCTGGCGCTATTCGTCGGCACCGTGCGCAACGACATGCGGCGGTTTCCCGAGATCGCCGCGCGCCTCGCCCGCGCCGACGCAGCACGCGACGAGTTCTTCGTCGGGATCGTCGAAACCGGCATCGCCACCGGTGAGGTGCGACCCGCCGATCGCGAACGAATGGTCGAGTTCGTCCGCATCATGCTGATCGGACTCACCGAGGGGGCGTCGCATGGAACGGCACAGCATGGGTGCGCCATCGATGCGCTCAGAGCGTTGCTGCGCGGCGAACTGCTCAAGCACCCCTGAGGGAACGGCCCGCACTCACACGGGGCGATGCGCCGAATGTTGTCGTTGTCACATTTTGCGGGCCTGGTTCGTCGGATGGGTATGGAACATGCAGAGGTACACGTCATCGGTGGTGGTCTGGGCGGTTTGGCCGCCGCAGCGTTGGTCGCCCGAGCAGGTCGTCGCGTGGTCGTGCACGAGCAGCGAGGACGGTTGGGTGGGCGTGCGACGACCGACGACCGCCAGGGCTTTCGGTTCAATCAGGGACCCCATGCGCTCTACGTCGGTGGTGAGGCGTCAGCAGTTCTTCGTGACCTGGGGGTCGCGCTGCGTGGAGTCAAGCCACCGGTGCGAGGCGTGCGGATGCTTCGTGGCGGTGAGCTCCACATCGCCCCGGGCGGCGTCGCTTCGTTGCTTCGAACACGGCTGCTCGGCTCGCGCGACAAGTTCGACCTGGCGCGGCTGCTGACGACGTTGCCCCGCGCCAGAGCCGCGGAGTTCGCCGATCTCACGGTGAGCGAGTGGGTCGATCAGTGCACCGATCGACCTCGAGTGGGTGCTCTCCTGCAGGCCATCATCCGCCTGGCGACCTACACGAATGCGCCGAACGACCTCAGTGCCGAGGTCGCGATCCACCAGCTGCAGCTCGCGCTCGGCGAGGGGGTGCTGTACCTGGACGGCGGATGGCAATACCTCGTCGACGCACTGGCCGACGTCGTGGTCGGTGCGGGTGGCCGGATCTGCCCGTCCGACGCTGCGCACGAAGTTCCCGACGGGCGAGCCGTGATCGTCGCCGTCGGCAGCCCGGCGCAGGCCGCTGCGGTGACAGGACACCCGTACCCGGTCGGGATCGCGACGGAGGCCTCCGTGCTGGACCTCGCGCTCGACCGGCCGCCGGTGAATCCATTCGTGATCGGCGTGGATGAACCGCTCTACCTCTCGGACCACGGCAGAGCAGCGGGCATGTGCCCCGACGGCCGTGCGAGCGTCTCGGTGGCCCACTATTTGGCTCCCGGCGACGTGCCGGACCGCGACCGCATTCGCGCCTTCGCGCAGCGGTCGGAGATCGTGGCCGACCGTGTCCTCGACGAGCGATACCTTCATCGCATGACGACGGTGTCCTCGATCGCCACAGCGTCGACGGGCGGGCTCGCCGGTCGAGCAGCGGTCCGCGTCCCCGACCGGCCGGGTGTGTTCGTGGTCGGCGACTGGGTCGGTGATCGCGGTCACCTGGCCGACGCGGTGCTGGCGAGCGCTCGAACGGCAGCGAGCGCAGCGGTGACTCACGTGTCGCAGACGGGGTCCGTGCGATGAGTCCCACGGCCGTGACCTCCGGTGACGAAGCCCGCTTCGAACGTGAACGTCGCCGTCTCCGCTCCCTCGCGTACCGCATGACCGGCACACCCGACGATGCCGACGACGTGCTACAGGAGGTGTGGATCCGCTGGCAGGGCGCCGACCGTTCGTCGATCCAGAACGACGCCGCGTGGTTGACGACCGTGACGACGCGGGTCGCCATCGACCGGCTGACCTCGGCCCGGGCCCGACGCGAGATGTACGTCGGTCCATGGATTCCCGAGCCGATGCCCGGCGCGCTCGTCGATCCGGCGGAGATCGCAGTGTCGGCGGACTCGCTCGCGCTGGGATTCCTGCGGGTGCTCGAGACGCTCGATCCCACCGAGCGAGCCGTCTTCCTCCTGCACGACGTGTTCGCCGTGCCGTTCGCCGAGGTCGCCGTCACCGTGGATCGCAGTGAGGCCACAACTCGCCAGATCGGGCGTCGAGCTCGCGCCAAGGTCCGCGACGGTCGCCCCCGGCTGACCCCTCCGCCCGCCGAGCTGCATGAACTGTCCGTTGCGTTCCTCGCAGCGGTCATCGAGGGTGACGTCGACCGATTGGCCGCGATGTTGACCGAGGACGTCGTCCACATCTCCGACGGCGGCCCGGATCATCACGCGGCGCGGCGTCCGGTCCGGGGCGCAGCCAAGGTCGCTCGATTGTTCGTGAACCTCGCCAGGCGTGAGTGGCTCCCGACCGACGAGTTCCGTTGGGTCGACGTGAACGGCCAGTCGGGCGCGTATGTCGTGCGCGACGGCGAGCCGTACCTGCTGACGGTGCTCGGTTGGCGCGATGGAAAGGTGGCCGAGGCACTTGCGATCGTCAATCCCGACAAGCTCCGCCACTTCCACGAATCCCAGACCGGCGCCTGAGAACTCGTTTGCGTGTGGATTCGGGTGACCCGTCCCACCCAGAATCCAACGCAAACGGAGGGTTGGGGGCCCTAGCACACGGCGCGAGAATTCGGGCGGACCGCGCCATTGGATCTACGCAAGACCGCCGCTAGCATGGCACGCCGGTCTGTCCGCAGACCGCGCAATCGATGGTGGTGCCGTGCGCCGACGCCGATCGCGGATGATCAGAGTCCGTCTTTTCGTGCTCGTCAGCTGCCGCTGGCGTGCTCGGCCCGAGAACGAGTGAGGAGAACCCCCTGCCAAAGCCAAAGGAAGATGCGATCGTGCTGGAAGGCAAGATCCTCGAATCGCTTCCGAACGCCATGTTCAAGGTCGCGCTCGACAACGGGCACGAAGTCTTGGCCCACATCTCCGGCAAGATGCGCATGCACTACATCCGCATCCTCCCCGGCGACAAG
>JBGTIA010000262.1:0-9167 GCA_041745835.1 Ilumatobacteraceae bacterium
GTTGCCGGCCAAGACGTCGAACCCGGCGACGAAGAAGGCACCTGGCGCATCGAACGCAACGTGGCCAAGCATCGAACGATCTCGACGGTCGATCCCGAGACACGCCACATGCACAAGTCCCGGTCGTCATATCGCGACGGCTACAAAGCCCACATCGCGGTCGAACCATCGACCGGGCTGATCACCGCATGTGATCTCACACCAGCGAACACCGGCGACGGCCCCACCGGCATCGAACTCCTCGCCGACGAACCCACCGGACTCGACGTGCTCGCCGACTCCGCCTACGGATCCGGCGACTGCCTCGCCAAGCCCCACGACGCTGGGCATCGAGTCCTGATCAAGCCCTGGCCGCTCGCCCGCAACGCCAACCTCGGCGACGACCAGTTCAACCGCGCTGTCACACTGCTGTCCCGTCTCGCTCGTGTGCGATTCCGGTGGAAAAAGCGGGGTACTCACCACCGACGCGCTGTACACCTCCAGCAGCCTCGAGGTCGCGGACGCTCGATCTCACACCCCTGTTCGAGCACCCGTGGTCAACTGTTCACCCACCGTACACCAGGATCCCGAGCGTGAGCAGCTCGCCAGTGTCCAACCGGCCTCGGCCCAGCCTCATCCGTTCGAGCCGGAGAAGTCGCTGTCGAGTGCGTTGTGCACGGCAACGTTCTCCTCACCGCGCAGCCCCAGCCGCTTGCGCAACGAGGCCAACTCCTCGAGGTCGTCGCCCTCGATCGACAACGTGTGCAGCACCTCGCCGCCTTCGTGGATCGTGATGTCCGTCGACTCGGCGCGCAGGCCGCCGACCCGATAGCGGCGGCGCTGCTTGGTCACGAACACCGCTCGCACGCCGCTGTCGACACCGAGTGCGGCGATTTCCGCCGGCAGGTCGTACTCCTCGCCTCGCTGGGGACGATCCAGCCCGAGCTGTTCGAAGATGTGGTCGAAGGGGGTCGGCACCGTGTCGACGCAGCGGTGCCGGTCTGACGTCCACTGCTCGAAACCTTTGCGCTCAGCGACGAGCTGCTTGATCTTGAGCGTGTTGTCTCGGATCTTGGCGTTCCACGAAGCGTCGTCGACGAGGAGATAGCAGTCGTGGACCTCGGACAACTGCTCGTCGGCCAGCTTGGCGAGGCGTTTACGTGCCTGGCGATGCTCTCCCCAGACGCGATACTCGTATCGAGCGCCGCTCGCATCGAGACCGAGTTGCTTCTTGGCCATGAGGACTCCTACCCACCAAGCGCCGGTGGTACACCGATCGTAGTGACGTTCGTCACCGGCGAGCGCGACCGTTCGCCGGAACCTGGCCCGATCGCGGCGAAGCCGGCAGAGATGTGGCCGACGCAGACCCGTCCAACCGCGCATGGAGTCGCGAGCGCAGCTCGTCGGGTGGCAGATCTGCCCACTCGCGACGGCGGCGCTGGCCGATGACGACGGCACCGGTGACGCCGAGCACCGCAACAACACCCGCGACACCGAGGAGCTTGGCCCACCTCACGACCACGTACGTTATGCCTCGATGGTCGCATCCATGACACTCCAGGCCGCTGTCGACGCTGCTGCGACCGGTGATGTGTGGTTGTTCCGTGGGCGGTCGGTCGCCGACCGGGCGATCCGGCTGTTCACCAACAGCCCGGTCAACCACGTGGGCATGGTGCTCGCCATCGACGACCTGCCACCGTTGATCTGGCACGCCGAGTTGGGTGCCAGCATGCCGAACGTGTGGACGGGCGAGCGGGAGCGCGGCGCCCAGCTGCACCGCCTCGATCGCGCGGTGAGCATGTGGACGAACCGATACGGCCAGCAGCCGTGGTTCCGTCAGATCGACATCGACGTGACCGCCGACATGGAGAACCGTGCGCTCTCCGTCGTGGCGGAGTACAGCGGCCGCGGCTTTCCGAGCACGATCACGCTGGCACGTCACTGGATCGCTGGTCGCCTGCGTCGACACGTGTCGCTCACCGACGTCTACTGCGCTGAACTCGTGGCGGTCACCTACGAACGCATGGGACTGCTCGGACCCGACCGACCACCCAACTGGTACGACCCGGGCACCTTCTGGAGCGGTGATCGTCTCGAGCTGGTCGGCGCCGAACTGGGTCCCGAGGTCCACGTCACCGACGTGCCACCGGTCGAGGACCACTGGCGCGACGGCTGAGCACCCGTCGTGCATCGACGTTTGCGTGCGGATCTGGGTGGGACGGTCCACCCGGAATACAGCGCAAACGGGGTGCGGCCGACGGCGACGGCGGACCATGTCGCCAATCAGTCAGACGACTAGGTTCAACGATCGGGGCGAACGAGCGGTAAACGAGGGGGGAATGAGATGGCGTACGAATCAGACCGCGTGGAGATGCCACCGGTCGAGAACTGGCTGACCGACTGGGACTGGTTGGACGACCAGTGGGGTGAGAACGCCATCGAGATCTGGAACACGGTGCGCGAACAGTGCCCCGTGGCCACCACCGAACGCTACGGCCGCGCATTCATGCCGGTCACCATGGAGGCGGTGGCGGCTGTCGCGAACGACACGGACCACTTCTCGTCGATCTGGGTCAACGTCGGCCGTCCCGACGCACCACGACGCCCTGCGCCTCCGATCACGTCCGATCCGCCCGACCACCATGGTCACCGACGACTGCTGCTCCCCGCATTCAGCCCGAAGCACGTGGCGCCGCTCGAAGAAGATCTCCGCCAGTTCTGTCGCAATCTCGTCGCCGACCTCGACGGCGCCGACACCGCAGACGCAGCATCCCAGTTCGCCCAACACATCCCCGTTCACGGCATCTGCAAGCTCACCGGCCTCCCGGAAGAGGATGCCGACCTGTTCCGCGACTGGATCCACCGCAACTTCCAGTTGGCGCCCCGCGACAACGCCGTGCGCGTCGCCGTGGCAGTCGAGATGAAGGAGTACGTCGATCGCCTGTTGAACGACCGTCTCGCCAACCCGCAAGACGACATGCTGACCATGGTCGCCAACGCCGAGATCGACGGCGAGCCGGTCGACTGGGATCTCAAGGTGGGCTACATCAACCTGCTGATCATCGCCGGAATCGACACCACATGGAGTGCGATCGGCTCGGGACTCTGGCACTTCGCCCAGCACAACGACCAGGTCCAACGCCTCGTCGCAGTCGACGACGCCGACCTGCTGTGGAACACCGCTACCGAAGAAGTGCTCCGCTTCTATGCGCCTGTCACGATGGCGCGCAAGGTCATCGCCGACACCGAGATCGGCGGCTGCCCGGTGCACTCGGGCGATCAGATGCTGCTGACGTTCCCTGCCGCCAACCACGACCCCGCAGCGTTCGAGAACCCCGACGTGTTCGACATGGACCGGTTGAACAACCGCCATGTGGCATTCGGTCTCGGCATCCACCGATGCGTCGGCTCGAACCTCGCGCGCCTGGAGTGCACCGTGGCGTTCCAGGAGTGGCTCCGCGCGTTTCCTGGCTACAGCCTCGACACGAGCAAACCGACGAGCTGGGCCAACGGTCAGGTGCGCGGACCACGCAACATCCCGGTGTTGCTCAACAGGTGAACTCGACGACCGGGCACGCTGCCACCGCACGATGACCGACTCAGCCGACAAGCCCGTCGGTCGCGACGCAGTCATCGACGCGCTGATCGACGCGACGATCGACCTGATCCTCGAGCGCGGCGTGACGATGTCGGTGCGAGAAATCGCACGGCGCGCCGGTGTCAACCACGGACTCCTCCACACCTACTTCGGCAGCAAGGAGGCGCTCCTCTCAGCAGCGTTCGGAACGGTCATCGCTCGGGCGGCCGCTGAGGTCGACGAGGCAGGATTTCCCCCGCCGGACCTGGCGTTCCGCCGCCGAGGCGAGGTGGCGAGAGTCACCGCCCGAGTCATGCTCGACGTCGGCGGCGATCCGTTCCCGAACCATCCGATCCTGCCCGGATGGCGCGACGCACTCACAGCAACTCGGCCCGATGCGACGGTCGCCGAACTCGACGAAGCGGTCATCATCGCCACCGCACTCGGTCTCGGATGGGCGCTGTTCGGCGATCACCTCTGCGCAATCCTCGGGGTCGAGGGCGAACGGATCGACGCGATCGAGCAGCGAGTGCTCGCCCTCACGGCCGAGATCGGAGGTATTCCGACGACGGACGTCGCAGATGTCACGTCTCCGAATGTGTCGAACGGACCTCGAGCGGAAAGACTGGGCAAGTCATGATCGTCCTCCTCCGTGCCAGCCGCTGGTTCACCGGCCTCCTCGAATCGTTCGACGACGCGCTCGTTGCGCTCGACGACGACACCGATGCCCCCGCGCTCGGGTACTGATCAACGCGCCGGAATCACTGCGATCAACGGTCCGGCAATGCCGACTGCAATCGCTGCGTACGCCCAAGCCGAGCTCCAGAACACCTCGAGGAGGAAGAACTCGCGCAGGAACGGCACGAGGAACACGACCACGTACGCAACGCCCATGGCGACGACCAGACCTACTTTCCAGGTCCGCAGCGGACGACTCGCGACCGCCAGCACGGCCAGACCGATCGCCAGCAGGGTGACCGTTGCCAGCGTTCGAGCCTGTTCGAGTTCCAGGTCGGCCACGTGGAGGGCCGCCTCGTAGGCAGCCAACGTCGCCGTCCCCGCAATCACACCGGCGGGCACGGAGAACCGGAGCACTCGCCGCAGGAAGCCCGGCCGGATCAGGTCGACCTCGGGTGCGAGCGCCAGGAAGAAACCAGGCACGCCGATGCTGAACGTCCCGATCAACGTCAGTTGACGCGGCAGGAACGGGAACGGGCTGTTCAACACCCCGACTGCGATCGTGAGCAGCACGGCGTACGTCGCTTTGGTGACGAACAGGTTCGAGACCCGTTCGACGTTGTTGATCACCTTGCGGCCTTCGTTCACCACGGTCGGCAGGCTCGAGAACGCATTGTCCGTGAGCACGAGGTCGGCGACTGCCTTCGTGGCCTCACTGCCCGAACCCATCGAGATACCGAGGTCGGCGTCCTTCAGCGCGAGCACGTCGTTCACGCCGTCACCGGTCATCGCCACGACGTGCCCGCGTGACTGCAAGGCGCGGACCATCGCCTGCTTCTGCTGAGGTTTGACTCGCCCGAAGACGGTGGCCTCGTCCAGGGCCGTTGCCAGCTCTTCGATGTCGGTCGGGAGGTCGCGTGCATCGACCGGGACACCCACGACGGCAAGGCCGGCGCGATCGGCGATCGCCGCCACGGTGTCCTGGTTGTCGCCCGAGATCACCTTGAGCGTCACGTCCTGCTCGGCGAAATAGGCCAGGATCTCGGAGGCATCGGGCCGGATCTCGTCCTCGAGCTCCACGACGGCCAGCGTCCGGGTGCCGGCGGGCAGCTGATCGCCCTCCGGGCCGTCGACGCACGTCACGACAGCCAGGAGCCGCTGGCCCCCGGCGCTCAGACCTTCCACGAGCTCCCGGGCCGGGTCGTCGGCCGCGAGCAGGAAGTCGGGCGCTCCGAGGTAAAACCATCCGTGGTCGACGAACGAGGCCGCCGACCACTTGCGCTCACTGTCGAACGGCTCGACGCGGTCGAGCCTCCACGTCGTCTCGGTACCGACTCCGCCGGCGATCGCTGCCATCGACGCATTCGGATCACGATCGGAGGAGGCCAGCGCCACGAGGCCGGCGCGCACTTCGTCGTCGGAGCGTCCCTCGGCGGTGTGTGCACGCGCGAAGGAGATCTCGCCGGTGGTGATCGTGCCGGTCTTGTCGAGACACAACACGTCGACGCGGGCGAGCACCTCGACGGTCGACAGTTGCTTTGCCAGTGCGTTTCGGCGGGCGAGCGCAACGATGCCCGCCATGAACGACAGACTGGTGAGCAGCACCAGTCCATCGGGCACCATCGCCACCGCTGCGGCCACGGTGCCGAGCAGCGCGTCCTGCCAGCGATCCTCCGCGGTGAGCAGGTTGACGAACAGGAAGATCGACGCCACCGGGATGATGACGGTGAGCCAGCGCAAGATGGTGTCGATGCCCCTGCGCAGGTGTGACTGCGCCGCAGCGAACTGCTTGGCCTCGGTGGCGAGGGAGCTGGCGTAGCTGTCGGCGCCGACGGCAGTGGCTCGGATCCGTCCGTTGCCGGCGACCACGAAACTGCCCGAGAGCGCCTCGTCGCCAGCCTCCTTCGGCACCGGCAGGGATTCGCCGGTGAGCATCGACTCGTCGAGACGCAGGCCGGTGGCATCGAGCACCGCACCGTCGACGGCCACCTGCCCGCCGAGGCGGAGTTCGACGACGTCGTCGAGGACGATGTCGGCGGAATCGATCTCGCCGGCCTCGCCGTTGCGGATGACCGTCGCACGCGGTTCGGTGACCACGGCGAGCCGAGCGAGCTCCCGGCGCGCTCGCACCTCCTGCACCACACCGATGACCGAGTTCGACAGCACGACACCGACGAACAGCCCGTCTCGTGGGTTGCCCGACACGAGCACCAGCACGAACAACGTGAGCATGATCGCGTTGACGACCGTGAACACGTTGGCAGCCACGATCTGGCCGAACGACCGTCCCGGCGGCTCCGGCGTGACGTTCACCCGGCCCGCCTCGACCCGCTCGGCGACCTCGGCATCGGTCAGACCGACTGTTGTCGCCGGCTCGGCTCGCTGCTGATCCATCCGACGGAAGCGTAAGTGACGAGGAGACCGGCGCCTCCACATTTCGTCCAGGTGGTTCACTGGAGTCGTGGCCATCATCAAGCGCACCGGCGAGCACGACGTCGAGCACGACGTCGACGAGCTGATCGCCTACGTCCGCGAGTCGGTGATCGGGCGCGACGACGTGATCGAGGGCCCCTACGGGTCGCGCCCGATCATCTACGCCGACTACACCGCGTCAGGACGTTCCCTCACGTTCATCGAGGACTACATCCGCAGCGTTGTGCTGCCGCTGTACGCCAACACGCACACCGAATCCTCCGGCACCGGTCTGCAGACGACCCGGCTGCGCGAGGAGGCTCGCAGCATCATCGCCCGGTGCGTCGGCGCCAACCGCCGTGAACACGCCGTCGTGTTCTGCGGCAGCGGCGCGACCCACGCCGTTGCCAAACTGCTCGGTGTGCTGGGCCTGAAGATCCCGTCAGCACTCGACGACCGCTACCACCTCACCGACTCGATCCCGCCGGACGAGCGCCCGGTGGTGTTCATCGGACCCTACGAACACCACTCGAACGAGCTGCCCTGGCGCGAGTCCATCGCCGACGTGGTGATCATCGACGAGGACGCCGACGGCCACGTGAGCCTCGACCATCTCGAACGCGAACTCGTCCGCCACGCGGACCGACCGGCGCTGATCGGTTCGTTCTCGGCCGCCTCGAACGTCACCGGCATCATCACCGACACCGTCACTGTCTCGACGTTGCTGCACGAACACGGCGCCTTGTCGCTGTGGGACTATGCCGCCGCCGCCCCGTACGTGCCGATCGAGATGGGCTCGAGCACCGACGGCAACGGTCATCCCAATGCGGCCTACAAGGACGCCGTGTTCATCTCGCCGCACAAGCTGATCGGCGGACCGGGAACGCCTGGTGTGCTGGTGGCGCGGCGCAAGCTGTTCACGAACCGCGTCCCCGACGTGCCCGGCGGCGGCGCAGTCCGTTACGTCAGCACCGCCGAGCACGACTACCACCCCGAGATCGAGCATCGAGAGGAGGCGGGGACGCCGGCGATCGTCGAGTCGATCCGGGCCGGGCTCGTGTTCCAGCTCAAGGAAGCTGTCGGCGCCGAGGTGATCGAGGCCAAGGAGTCCGAGTTCGTCCGTCGTGCGATCAGCCGGTGGGAGCAACATCCGAACATCAACGTGCTGGGCAGCCACGAAGCCGACCGGTTGTCGATCGTGTCGTTCGTGATCCGCCACGGCGACCGGTTTCTCCACCACAACTATGTCGTCGCACTGCTCAACGACGTGTTCGGCATCCAGTCACGCGGCGGATGTTCGTGTGCCGGTCCCTACGGACACCGTTTGCTGGGAATCGATCTCGAGCGTTCGCACGAGTTCCAGCGCGAGATCAACCGGGGATGCGAGGGCATCAAGCCCGGCTGGGTGCGGGTGAACTTCAACTACTTCATCGACAACGCGACATTCGGGTACCTCGTCGATGCCGTCACGATGATCGCGTCCCACGGGGCGTCGCTGTTGGACGAGTACGACTTCGAACCCGACAGCGGTCTGTGGCACCACCGTCGCGGCACGCGGGGTCCGGCGATGAGCCTGGAGGAGATCTCCTACGACACGGGCCGCATGCAGTTCGAGAATCGGCGGCGCAGCGAGCCGGTCGATCTCGCCCGCCATCTCGCGTCAGCGCACGAGTTGTTCCACGCCGCTCGCGATCACCACGCACACCCCCATGCGCTGACCGCGCCGGAGACCAACGCCGACTTCGAAACGTTGCGCTGGTTCCCCTACGCCTCCGAGATCACTCACCCGAACGACACCTGATCGTCACGAAACCGTCACATTGGGTTAGGCTCGGCGGTCATGCGGACGAAGTCCTGGCTGTCGGTGACGGGTGTACAACGCTCGTTCGCGTCAGCGTTCCTGGTCGTGGCCGTTGCCGTGGGCGCCACCACGCTGCCGCTCGGCGCTGCGAATGCCCAGGATCCCGCCGCAGTTCGCGCCGCCCAGGAGATCCAAGCGGCGCGCGATCGCGCCGATGCCGCATCCCAGGCCATGTTCGATGCCGAGTCACGTCTCGACACCCTCGAAGTCGACATCATCACCGCCGAGCGAGACCTGGCGACGGTCGAGGCCCAGGCCGCCTCGATGCGTTCGAGCCTGCAGCAGGATGCGCAGCGCAGTTTCGTCAACTCCGGCTCGTCGATGCCCCTGTTGATCGATCTGGACCAGGCGAACGCCGGCATCACCGCCGACCGGCAGGCCTCGGTCGCCCGTGGCGCAGCGTCGGTGGAACTCGACGACTTCGACGCGGTGATGAAGGAGGTCCGGGCGCAACGCGCCGACCTCGAGCGCCAGCGCGACGCCACGGCACAGGCACGCCAGCAGTTCGAGGACCTCCAGGCAACCGCCGAGGCCGAAGTGGTCAAACTCGCCGAGATCGAACAGCAGCGTCTGGCCGACGTGGCGGTGCAGCGCGAGCTCGAACGCCAGCGTCAGGCGAAGCTCGCCCAGGAGGCCGAGGCCGCTCGTCAGGTCCGGGCC